>JACQHC010000142.1 GCA_016199245.1 Gemmatimonadota bacterium
ACGCCCGGGACCTCCCCCTCCCGGTGGACTACATCGTGGCGGCCACCGGCGCCTGAATGCTGGGTACCCTGAACGGCGCACTGGAAGTGCGCGGGATCAGTTTGCCCCCTGAGGCCATTCGGGCCGAAGTGGAAGGCGTGAACGAGATCCGGGAGCGCGTTCCCGTGCTCACGCGGGTGGAGGTGCGCTACTCCCTCACGATTCCTCCCGGCAAGCGGGACGTCGTGGACCGCGCGCTCGCGACGCATCAGGAGAAGTGCCCGACGGCCCGGTCGCTCGCCGGGGCGGTGGACGTGCGGTGGACGGCGGACATCCGCGAAGGAGTTGCCTGAGCGGTTGGGCAGTCGCGCGCCGCCTCTCGCGTTGCTACATGGCGCCGGGGATCTGCCTGGTGTGGTGCCGCGTATGGATTTCCTGGAATCGCACGCAGTCTTCTACCGAGGCGGCGCCGAACAGCGTGAGCGATAATCGCGACCGCTCACCGCCAGACGATACGGGTCACCTCGCCACTTGGTGCGACGACGTAGAGCGGTCCCCGGTAGACGTCGTTGCCCAGGGCGATCTGCTCCCGGCTGCTGGCAGCGGGCGCGGCCGCAGGTGCCGCGAAGACCTTCTGATAGGGGTCCGATGCCGCGAGGTTCACCTCGTAGCCCATATCCCAGAGCGACGCCACCGACACGCGGCTCAAGGGATTCAAGCCCACCGCTTCGATGAAACCGGTCATCAGCTCCTCGTCCATGACCGACTCCCGCCAATGCGCGTCGCGCGTGCCTTCGTCGCCCTGGCTGTTCTCGACCGGGACTTTCGCGCCGCCCGAGTACGTGTTTCCCCCGACGGCGTCGAAGGACGCGATGGCCTGTGGGCCGTCGAAGTGGGTGTCAGCGCCCGGGCTTGAAGGCAGCGAAGGGTTCTTGAGATGGCCGAAGCTGGTCCACAGCGTCCCGAAGCCGAGGACGTGCCCCATCTCGTGAAGGATCACCTCACCGAGCTTGCTCGTGATCTGGAGCTGTGCCAGGTCGTCCGAGTCGAATCGCATCCGGCCGAGGATCGGCAGCTGCCCGGTGTTGCGGACGTAGCAGGGTCCCGCCGACCCGAGCGTGCCGCCCACACCGTCGATCTCTTCGACCGTCACGAAGATTACGAGGTCATCGATGACCTCGTTCACGGCCGGTGAGTTGCTGCCGCAAGTGCCAGCCGCAGCCGTGAGCAGGGCGTCCGGGAGGTCACCCACGACGAGCTGCCGCCACCGCAGGCGAGCGTTGTCAAACGCCTGGTGCTGGGCTGCGGTGAGAGACGTGAGATTGCGCAGTTCGATGTCGAACGCCGATTGCGTGACCGAGACCGGGACGGAGCTGGAGGATCCGCCAGCCCTCGCGCTGACCGCCGTGGCGCCGGCCCCGACGCCCCTGACGAGTCCCGACGACGACACGGTGGCGACCGCTGCGTTCGCCGAGGCCCACGTGACCGTGACGCCGGTCACGGGCTTTTCGTTCTGATCGGTGAGGGTCGCGGTGAGCTGCTGCGTGCCGCCAACGGTGAGCGCCACGTCGGCGGGCGTGAGCACGATGGTGATCACGCCGGGCTCGCTGCACGCCGCGACCGCGACGGCCAGGACGACGAGAGAGAAGGTGCGGGGCATTTGCTGCTCCACTTGCTACACCGGAGCAAGGTAGGAAGCACGCCGCGCCTGGGACTATGTGCCGGCGCGCAGTTCGGTAGTGATCCGCGTCACACTGGCCGCAGGTGTGATCCCAGCTACGTGCGCGCGGCGCCGAGCCGCCGCTCGACCTCCCTCCAGTTCACGGTGTTCCACCACGCCGTGATGTAGTCCTGCCGCGTTGCTACATGGCGCCCGGGATCTGCCTGGTGTGGTGGCGGGTGTGGATTTCCTGGAATCGCACGTAGTCTTCCACCGAGACCGCTCCGAACAGCGTGCTCACGACCGGCTGGCCGTTGGCAGCCCGCGCGCGACATTCCTTGTCGAACCGGGCGAACGCTTCGTGGAGACGGCTGCGGGCCGCCGCCGGAGTGGCTGGTCCGCTGGCGGGGTCGAATGGTTTGCTGGTCTTCGCTTTCGGGAACGCGTTGTTCTTCAGGACCCGGTTGAAGAACACCGCTCGGACGAGCGGACGCAGGAAGCCGGGGAACGTCGGGAACTTGGACGGCGTCCCGGCAACGACGTTGGCTGATTCCTCCAGCGCTCGCGCGACATGCTCCACGACCTGGGACGGCGACCATTTCCCCGGCGCGCGCGGCACGGTCCACACGGCGGCGGCGCGGTCTGCGGTAGTGACGAGGTCGTCGACCGCGCCGCGCGTGGCCGCCAGCACGGTGCTCATATCGGGCATGGGGCCTCTGCTGCTCGGGTTAGTACTCTAACGTCACAGAGTGGTTGACAAAACCGGCGGCGCCGGTGTCAACCGTGCTCAGCGTGCATGGCGACGCTTGCGCATCTGTCGCCGGATGCGGCTGCCCCGCTTCCGGCGTCCGCGGTGCTTCTTGGGATACGCCATTCCGCGTCACCTCCTTCTGGTCAGTCTCACAGGCCCGGCCGCTCCTGATCGGCCGGCGAACCTCCCTCGGTGAATGATGTGCTTGCCTGACCGGCAGGTTCAAGGCCGGGCCCGCTCTCCCCATCCGGGTGTCGAGCGGCGCAGCACCGGCCAGCCGCCGGCCTGACCCGACGTCAATGTGGCCGGTGCGGCACCATCTTGGGGGTGGCCTCCGCGAAGGAATACCCGCTCCGCGGGCATTTGACCGCCGGGTTCGTGGGTGAGAACACGCCCGCCGGGTTGGCTTTCCACAGCCAGACATGGAGGTCAAAGTGATGCAAGCCTTCCGGCATGATTGGCTTGTGTCCCTCCATGGGTCCCTCGAGCTCTTTCCCGAAGGTCGTGGGCCGCGCGGGCCCGACTGCTTCGACCGGCAGGAACCACTCCGCCGCAACCAGGCGGAGCTGATCGCCCTCTGGCTCGTAGATCAGGACTTGCGGCTTGGCCGGATCCAGCGCCGGCGCGATCAGCTGCACGTTGAGGAAATGAACACCCATGCCCCCGGCCGGATAGCGCATCGAGCCTTCGGTGCTGCCGGACGGGTACTCGATACACCGGAGTGTCGAGAAGTAGCCGTCGTGCACGGCGGCGATGGGATCACGATACTTGTCGAGCGCCGTGCGGGCCGCGGTGAGCTCGGGCGAGAGCGCGACCGCGTTTTGATCCTGTGCGTAGGCTCGTGCGTGGAGTACCAGGG
>JACQHC010000141.1 GCA_016199245.1 Gemmatimonadota bacterium
ATCGTAACCCCGATCTCGCCGCCGCCGACCGCCGCGAGCAGGTGGTTCCGGATTCTCTCGTACTGCCGGCGCGTCCAGTCCCGCGCCTGGTCCGCGATGAGCCAGAAAGGGATTTCCTGCGCCAGGCGGTCCGGCCGGACGCGGTACAGCCAATTGCCCTCGGGCCCGACGGTTCCGTTCCACACGGGACTGCCGCTGGGCGCCTGGTTCACGTCGGTGACGGTCCCGGAGACGGGGGACCGCACGGTCAGCCGCCGGTCCTGCTTTCGCAAACGGACGAACGGAGCACCCTTCTCCACGCGTTCGCCGTTCTTGAGCAGTTCGATGTCCAACGGGCCGCCAACGAGGCCGAGCAGCAAGGGATGCACCCCCATCGCGAGGTCCCCGTCCGCCAGCACGCGGCTCCACGTGTAGGTGGGCTGGAGGAACACGCCATTCGGCATGCTGTCGATGGCTCGAGTAACCGGCACCAGGCCCAGCGGCGCCGCGTCCGCGGCCTCAGCGGCACGCCGCTGAGGTCGCAGGACGAAGTAGTCCAGGGCCAGGAAGCCGAGGATCGTAAGGGCAACCAGCAGCGCAACCATGTCACTCTCCATCGATCGTTCCGCTACTGGACAAGGCAACGCCGATGCCACGCCCCCGCCCGACGCCCGGAGGCAGCGCTACGTCCGCGTGCCGCAACGAGATGGAATGCCTGATGGCCCCGCAGCAGGACGACGGAGGCGATCCTCAGAATGTCGAGAAACTCGACGGCGAGTTCCGCTATGGGCAACCGGTTGAGACGGAAGTTGCGGAGAGTAAAGTCGATAACGCGCTGATGAAAAACGCGACGGCAGTTGTCGAGAAAACCGTCACGTTTCGCGCGCCGCCTGCTCAGGAATTCGGCGGACGCACGTGGACGGAGTCGGCGCCGATGGGTTCCACGTTGTGACACTGCACGCACGAAACCGGAGCGTGGTGGGCCGCGCGATCCGCATGGCACACGGTGCAGACCTCCCGGCTCCACTGCGTCACGCCTGCGACTTCTTCGCCGTGGCACTGCGTGCACGGCAGGTGGGCGAACGAGCGGTCGTGTTTCGCTTTCACGCCGTCCCGATGGCAGTTGGCGCACGTGGCCTCCGGCTGGTGGTGCATATCATGGCACGCGGTGCACGTCGCGGCCTGGACCCGCATCGCGGGCGGCGTGTGGCACATCGCGCAGTCGAGCCCCACCTCCCGATGCGTGGCATGCGGGAAGTCTCCCACGGTGAACGGAACCGGCGCCTCGGGCATTCCGCCCGGTCCCGCATGGCACTGCGCGCAATTGAGCGGATCGATCCGGCGATGGTGACAGCTGCTGCAATCGTCCGCCGTGACCAGCGTCCGCCCGTGGTCGTCGAGCGGCGTGTGGCACCGCGAACACGCCAGGCCGGCCCGCAACGTGTGCGGCTCGTGGTCGAACGTCCCGCCGGCGAACGGGACTTCCCGCCGCTCCACGCCGAGGTGGCACGACAGACACACGTTTCCGCTGACGGGCGGACCCAGATCCACCTCCGGCACGGCACCGGCCTGCCCCATGCGGCGGGAGGCCTGGCGCGCCAGATCGAGCGCTGCCCTGAGCAGCCGATCGGCGAACTCGATGTTGTGGGCCCCACCCCCCTCCCGGACGAGCCGCACGTTTTCCTCCGCCAACTCGAGGAGGCTGTCCGCCGTGGCCCGGGCCCGCACGGGGGCCGACCCGAGCCCGGCCCGCCCCGCCTGGATCACGGGCGCCACTCGCCCCACCCGCCGGTCCATCTCCGCGATCCAGGCGGGGAGAATGTTGGCGTAGCGGATCCCATGACAGGACATGCACGAGGCCTCGGCGGCGACGCGGACCTGCTCGTGCGCCTTCACCTGCTTCAGCAGGCCGTGGCAGCTCTCGCACGTCACGCTGGCCAGGAACATGGCGCTCGGCTGGTTCGGCGTCGCGTGGCCACCGATGCCCGCATACAGGCGCCGCTGGGCTTCGTGCGCGCCCCGGTGGCACGATGAGCAGTCCAGCTCGAACGTCGCCGCGAGGGACACGACGCGGTGCTCGATCGGCGTGTGGCATTGCGTGCACTCCACGTTGCGCTCGGCGATGTGCACGCGGTGGACCAGCTCGGTATTCGTGAACTGGCCCAGGCGCTCCGGCTCGTTGTGACAGCTGAAGCACCGGTTCTCTTCGGCCGCCCCGGAGCCGGAGGTGATTTCCTTGTGACAGGAAACGCACGAGACCAGGTCCCGCACGTATTGCTCATGGTCCACCACGAAGCCGGCGGGCGACACGACCTCTAACGGCGAGGGATGACAGCCGGCGCAGCCGCCCACGGGATTCCCGGCCGGGCGGTCCTTGAAGTGGCAGAGAAAACAGGTCGCCTCCGTGACTGCCACGTGCGCCCCCTGCACGATCTGCGAGTGACAGCTCGTACAGCGGAGCTGTTTGCCGCGCCGCAGGTCCCCGAGGTGCTGGGCATGGTCGAATCGCAGCCCCTTGTACACGACCTCGCCTTCGAGCTTGCGATCGGTGTGGCAGCCGGACCGGAGGCACGCCGCGTCTTCGATCTCGGCCCACGGCTTCACGTCGTACGCCCCCGTCACGTATTTCACGACCTGATTCGCCGCCTGGAGCTTGCCCATGGCTTCGGCGCGGATACCGGGGGCGTAGTGGCACTTGATGCAGGCAACGTCGGCGTGGGACGACCCGGCCCACGATTCGTAATACGGCCGCATGACGTGACAGGTGTTGCAGAAACCCGGCTGGCTGCTGTACTCGATGAACCCCACGCCGCCGACGGCCCCCAGGATCACGAGCAGGATCCCGACCTGGATCAGCAGCCTCAGCTGCGCGGCGAAGCGCTCGCGGAACGCCCTCAGCCGCGACATGGCTCACTCACCCCGTCGCCGGAGATCTGCCAACTTGAAGCCGGCGATCGTGACCGCCGCGAGCGTGAAGAACCAGACGGGAATCAGGAAGAGCCTGTGCTCCCAGCGTCGCTCGCGCCGGGCCTCGGCGACGGCGCGGATGTCCCGCGCGATCGAGCCGGCCCGTCGCGTGAGATCCGACAACTGCTCCAGATCCAGGTTGTGCTGCACCTGCGCTACCTGCCGGAAGTACGTCAGGGCCGTCTGGTAGCGGAACCGTGTGTCCACCACAGGCTCTCCCGACCGGACCAGTTCCTCCAGCGCGACCTCCGCCACCCGGAGTTCCTCGGTCACGCGGACGATCTCTTGCTGGACCTGTTGGGCCAGAGCGGCCGCCGGGCTGTTCTGCTCGTGGCAGCGCGCACACAACGCGGCCAGCTGCTCCGGCGGCACGCGCTCGGTGCCGTGATTGCTGTGGCAGGCCAGGCAGCCGGGCAGCCGGCCCGCCCTCGCCGACGCGGCGTGCGGTCCTGCCGCAAACGCGCGGCCCACGAGTGCGTGACAATGGCCGCACACGTTCGCGATCTCGGTAACGCGGGGCGGGAGGGCCCCATGGGACCCGTGGCACCCGACGCACGTGGGCGCCGCGAAGTCCCGGTTCTCGAACAACGCGACGCCGTGCGCGCTGCGGCGAAACTCGGCCAACTGGTTGGTGGGAAGGCCGTAGCGCGCCATCAGCCGCTGGTCCTCGTGGCAGCGGCCGCAGGTGCCAGGGATGTTGACCGGGTTCACACTGGAGCGTGCGTCCACCGGCGGCAGGATGGTGTGAGCGTCGTGGCAGTCGGTGCACGTGGGCGCAGCCGTGTCTCCCCGCTGGAGCAACAATTGACCGTGACGGCTGGTTCTGAGCTCGGCCAGTTGCCCCGTGGAAACGCCGTACTGCCGCATGCGGTTGGGGTCCGCGTGACAGGAGGAGCAGATGGCCACCGTGCGCACTTTGCCGGGATCCCCGATGAACCCGCGCGTGTGCGCTGCACGCGTTTCATACGCCGTGGGCGTTCCGCCGTGGCAGTCGTGGCACCGAATGCCGCGCTCGGCGTGCACACCGACCACGAACGCGCGACGCTTGTCCGCGTGGCAGACGATGCACCCGTAACTCGTGTCCACCTGGACACCAGGATCCTGACCGGCAGTCGCGGGCCGCCACGCGGCGCTCGCTGAGGAAAGACCGCATGTAACCATCGCCATCCCCACCGGCGTGCACCACCTCATGGGACGCCCCGCGGCGGCCGGGCGGCTTCTGGCGCGGGCGCCGCCGGCCGCTCCGGTGTGGGCCCGACTTCCGGCAGCGGCGCGCCGGGTTCCGTCCGGCGAGGGGTCCGCTGCTCGAGCACGTCGGAGGCCGGCCGCATCCTCGTGGACGGCGTGCGCACGGTCCGGCCCGCGACCCACGCACCCGCGAAACCGAGGAGGAAGGCGAGGCCCAGCGCTGCCGCCACGGGACGTTGCCGCAGCGGACGTGCCGGATCACGGTCGAACAACGGCAAGAGCGCCAGGGCCACACCCAGGGCGGTGAACGCCGCGAGCCCCCAGGGTGTGAGGTAGCGGACGAGGCCCAGCGACACTTCCACCGGCACCCAGGTCGAGACCAGGGAGTCCGGCACGGCGTACGGATTGGCTGCGTGGCCCACCGGTCGCGGAAACACCGCCGCCGCCGAGACGGTAATGGCCACGGCGAGCACCGCGACGATGAACGAGCGGAGCAGGTGGTGGGGAAAGAACGGCAGACCCGGCTTGTCCCGGTCGGACGGCGTGATCGGCGGTGTCACGCCGTGCTTCCGCAGGAGCGCGAAATGGAGCGCCAGCAGCCAAAACGCAAGCCAGGGAAGCACGATGACGTGGAGCGCGAAATGGCGGCTCAGAGTCGCGCCGGACACGATCACGTCCCCGGTCAGCACTCGGGCAAGCGGCGGCCCGATCACCGGCAGCACCGCCACTGCGTCCAGCAGCTCGGCGATGGTCCAGTACGCCCATTGGTCCCACGGTAGCACGTAGCCCGTCGCTCCGAACGCCAGGAGCAGGAACAGCAGCAGGACGCCGACCAGCCAGTTCGTTTCCCGCGGTGGCTTGTACACGCCGTCCGCGAACACCCGGGCCATGTGCGCCAGGGCGGCAACGACGATGAGGCTTGCCGCCCAGACGTGCACATCGCGCACCAGCCACCCGAATGACACGTCCGTCACGATGCGCTGGACGCTGGGGTACGCCTCCTGCGTGGATGGCCGGTAGTACACCGCCAGCAGCACCCCGGTCACAACGAGCAGGATGAACAGCAAGTAGACGATGCCGCCAAGCGCGTGGCGCCACGTCACATGCGCGGGCAGGCGGTACCGCAGCGCCTTCCGCAGCGCCTCGTTGATGGGCAGGCGGTGGTCGATCGGGCCGTACAGCAGGCCGAGGAACCGTGGGACGGCGAGCAAACTCGCGTCCGTGCTGGCTGCGAGATCGTCCCGAATCCGGCGGATCCAGTTCAGCACGCGGCGCATTAGTCCGGCACTTCCTCGCCGACGTACACCACGTCCCCCCGGAGGAACACGCCGTACCGGTGGAGTGGTCGAGTGGTCAGTCCGGCGACCACGTTGCCATGCAGGTCATACGTTACGTCGCTGCAGGGAGATACCACGCGGGCAGCTTCCGCGTCCCACTCGAGCATGCAGCCGTCGATGGGAGACGTGCCCTGCAGCGCGGCGTACGTCTCATCCCCGTCCCGCACCACGAGGATGATCCGCTCACCCCAGCTCACGACGCGGCTGGCCCCCACGGGGAAATCCGCCACGCGGGCCACCCGGGCCCCGCGTTGAAGATCGGGCACGTCGAGACGTTCTCCCGGGAGGACGTAGAGCAGGGCCATGAGCGCGACGCCGGTGAGTCCCACCAGGACGACGCCGGCGAGCAGCAGGTCCGTGAATCCGACGGTCGTGCCCGCGGGCGCGGGCTGGCCAGCAGCGGTCACCATGCGTGGGGCGCATCGCAGTGCGCCCCGCCGAGCCTGCCCTGGCAGGCCGCCCGGCGGGGCGCCCGGGCGGTTGGGTCGAATCTATCTGTCTCGACGGCCCACCGCCCGGTGAAACCGTCCCTCCGGTCTACTGCTGGATCCGGCGCACCCTCGGCGGCATGATGAGCTGCGGGGTTGACTCAAAGGGCGGCGCCGACACGGCGTACTGCGCCTTCACCGCTTCAATGGACCCCAGCAGCAGCGCCTCGAGCAGGAACGGGTTGTGAACACCTTCACCGCTGGAGTAGTGCCCGGTGTTCGCCCCACCACCGGTGGTACAGCCCGCGGTGGTGCACGTATTCTGCCCGGAGATGACGAAGTTCAACCAGAATTCTCGCTGGTGCGTGGAAGCGAGCTGAGCGTTCCAGATCGCACCCTCGGCCGTCGTGAGCTTCGTGTCGTACAGGTTCATCTCGTTCCTGTTGCCCGCCGCAATCGCATTGGCGAGGACCTTGGGCAGGAGACCGCCGTCGGTAGACTCCATCACGGCGTCTCCGTCGTCGGCCCACAGGACGTCCGTGAGATAGTTCATCCGCGTCCGGACCGTCTGGAAGGCCGTGCGGGCCGCCGTCTCGGTGAGGTGGCAGCCCGAGATGGCGCAGCCTTTGAAGTTGCGCTGCGCATCGGTACATGGGCCAGCGGCTGGCAGCCCTTGCGCGTCCAGGCACTGGATCGCTTCGAACGTGTGTCCCACGCTGTTCAGCAGGAAGTTCCCGGTCGAGGCATCCGTCACCTGGTACATGTACACGTGGCAGCTGGCGCACAGGCGCTTGTTGGCCGTGGTGCCGTGCGAGCCGACTACGTCGTTGGTGTCGAACGCGAACCCCGGCGGAATCCAGCCCACCGCCTCGTCAATGACGAGCCGCCCCTGCGCCGAATGCGGACCGCGCCGCGTGGCCGCGCCCGGCGTGGGCGCGCCCGTCCGGGAGTGACACCTCACGCACAGCTGGTTCAGGCTCGGCTCGCCAAGGGGCGCCCGGAGCTGCCCTTCGTTCTGCGGGTCGTGCGGGTCATGGCACGTGGCACACACGATGGGCATACGCGCCGCCACCGCGGTATCGGCCTTCTCCCGGAAATCGTTGGTGTTGCCGAAGTTGTACTGAATGGCCTTGCGCCCCTCGTGGCAGCGATAGCACGAGGCGTTGCCACCCTCCGCGGCGTAGGCGTGGCCGCCGTATCCGTGTTTGGACTCCGCCCATTGCTCGACGAACGGCTGGTGCTCACCGGCATGGCATTCACCGCACCCGTTCGTGAGCCCCGTGTCCACCGCAATCGAGGCTAGCGGCCGCACCACGGAACCAGCCAGCACGCTCTGCACGTGCAGGTAGCCCGGCCCGTGACAGCTTTCGCATTGCACATCGTGGTAGGCCGAGTCCTTCACGGCGTTGTAGCCCGCAACGACCGTGACAGCGTTCCCCTTCTCCGAAACGGTGTGGCAGCCGTAGCAGAACTCCTGGGCCTCCCCGGACTCTTCCAGGCTTAACGTCGCGTCGGCGTGGTGGGTCTGCTCCCAGGCGGCCTGCTTCTCGGAGTGGCAGTTGCCGCACGTCGTCACGCGGTCGGAGACGTTGAAGTATCCCAGAAAGCCGCTGACGGAGTCCGGCGGAGGATTGAACAATTCGCGATCACGGAAGACGATCTTTTCGTCAATGCAACCGCTGAAAGCGAACATGGCGCCGGCGGCAAGGATCGTTGTTCGGACACTGATGGGCCGTATCAACACGGAGGCCCCCTGGTTGTGGTTTAGGCCGAGTTGAACATGCTTAGCCGAGCCTTCGCTCTGGAACGAAAAGTGCGTTAAGGAGTCTTTAACGAACAAGTGGTATTTGGCGGGCAGCCCGCTGCCTCGCGGGGGCCGGAGGGCCGGGCGGATTCGTCGTTGCGTCCCCGCGATTGCGGCTGCAACTTCAACAGCACCCGTCACCTACTCTTTCCCGCTCAGGGGAGGCGCGCATGCGGCGTCGCGCATTCATGAAGGCAGGCTTCGCTGGGGCTGTCGGCGTCGGACTGGCCCCGCTCAACAGTCCCGCTGACGAGATTTCCACGCTGTTCAGTCCGCGCGCACGCCGTGCCGACGGACCCATTCGGCTCAGCTCGAACGAAAACCCGCTGGGCCTCTCAGCCGCGGCGCGCAGCGCGATCATTGAGGCGCTCGGCGACGCCAACCGGTATCCGGGCACGCCACGCGGTCCCGTGATCGAGGCGCTAGCAGCGAAGCACGGCGTGACGCCCAATCACATCGTCCTCGGCAACGGTTCGAGCGAAGTGCTTCAGATGGCGACGCAATGCGCCGGAGGCCGCGAGGTGATGGTCATCGTCGCCGATCCCACGTTCGAAGACGTTCCGGGCTACGCCAGGGATATCGGGCTCCGGGTGGAGAAGGTCCCCCTCCGGCCGGACTGGAGCCACGATCTGGACCGGATGCGGGAGCTCACGCGCGATGCCATCGGGCCCGTGCTCGTGTATATCTGCAATCCCAACAACCCCACCGGGACGCTCACGGCCAGCCGGGACCTCGACGCCTGGATCGCCGAGGCGCCCGAGCGGGTGCTGTTCGCCGTGGACGAGGCGTACTTCGAATTCGTGAACGATCCGTCCTACTGGTCGGCGCAGAAGTGGATCGGCACGCACCGCAACGTCCTGGTGATCCGTACGTTCTCGAAGATCTACGCCATGGCGGGATTGCGGCTGGGGTATGCGATCGCCCATCCGGATGCCGCTGCACGCCTCAGCAGCTATGCCAGCGGCAATAACGCGAACTACCTTGCGCTGGTGGCCGCCAGTGCCTCGCTCACGGACCAGGCATTCGCCCAGAAGAGTCTCGAAACCAACCGGACGGCCATGCGGGTGGCGCACCGTTGCCTCACGGAGCTGAGCCTCGAATACCTGCCGAGCCACACCAATTTCCTCATGCATCGAATCCAGGGCGATCTCGCCACGTACAACCGCCGCATGAGGGAAAAGAACATCCAGGTCGGCCGGGCCTTTCCGCCGATGCTGGGCCACAGCCGGGTCTCCATTGGGCTGCCGGAGGAAATGGAGGCGTGGGCGGAAGCGCTGCGCTCGTTCCGGCAGCAGGGGTGGGTGTAGGAGAGGTCAGCGCGCCAAGGAGCTTCTGCACAAGTCGTTGCCTTACGTCGCAGGCCGAGGCCACCGAGGTCCGCCGGGCGCCGCGCTGCTTGCGCGGACTCGACGTTTGAGCGCGTGGGCCAGGCGAGGCGAGCGGGGATGAGGCCCTAAAGCCGACCGCCGACCCGCCTGCCTGAGAACGAGCCGCCGGTCGACCCACGGTCGCCGGCGGTTCGTGTTTCCAGCCTTAGGAACGCTTCATACGGACTTCATCAGCCCGCCCCCAAAGGAACACCAGACTGCGACGTGTCGTGACGGCTCGCGGAGGCGCGCATGAACAGGCCCGCCAGGCGACTGGCGCGGGAATGCGACAAACCAGCGAGCGGACTCGGCGTGGCTTGCTGGGAAGCCCAGGCCGACGGCGTTCCCTGCGGTCGCCTCGTGTCCAGCTGCGCCGACTGCGATCGCCGGCCGGGACTCGATCCGGTGTTCCCGGCGCCCGCCGCAGGGCGGAAGAAACCGGGAGATCCCCTCGATGCGTGAGATCCGATTTCACGGCCGCGGCGGGCAGGGTACTGTAGTCGCCTCACAGATCCTGGCCGCGGCGCTGTTCCGGGAAGGAAAGCAGGTTCAGTCGTTCCCGGCGTTTGGCGTGGAGCGGCGCGGCGCGCCCGTCACGGCATTCCTCCGGATGGCGGATTCGCCCATCCTGCTGCGCTGCGAGATCCGTGAGCCGGACGACCTCGTGGTCCTCGATCCAACGCTGATCACGGCAACCGACGTGACGGCGGGCCTCAAGCCCGGCGGGACCATCCTCATCAATTCCGCCTCATCGCCAGACCACTACACCGACCTGACGCGCCGCTTTCGGGTAGCGACGGTGGACGCGAGCGATATCGCGACGGGCCACGGCCTGGGATCGCGCACCCAACCCATCGTCAACACGGCGATCCTCGGCGCGCTCGCGGCGTGGTCGGGGTGGGTGGCCCTGGAGTCCATCTGCGCCGCGATCCTCGAGGAGGTGCCGAAGCGACCCGAGGCCAACGTGGCAGCCGCCCGAGAGGCAGCCGCCGCTCTGCGTCGCGCGGCGGTGGCGGTCCATGCCTGAGCGACGGGTGTCTCCCGTGGCCGTCAGCCAAACGTCCACCCTGGTCACGAAGACGGGATCGTGGAAGTACATCCGGCCGCTCTACCAGGACCGCGTTGCTCCGTGCAACGCCGGCTGTCCGGTCGGGATCGACATCGAAGGCTACATGAGCCTGCTGCGCGAGGGGCGCTGGGACGAGGCGCGCGACCTGCTGCTGCTGGAGAACCCGCTGCCCGCTACTACAGGCCGGGTGTGTCACCACCCTTGCGAAACCAGCTGCAACCGCAGGCAGTTCGACGAGCCCGTGTCGATCCACGCCGTCGAACGCATGCTCGGTGATTACGCGCTGGAGCACCCACCGAGCCTGACTAGAGCGGCGGAGCGCTCCGAGGAGGTCGGCATCGTTGGCTCCGGGCCCGCCGGCCTGGCGTGCGCGTATCACCTGGCGCGTTTGGGCTATGGCGTAACGGTGTTCGATGCGGCGCCAGAGCCGGGTGGGATGCTGCGGCTCGGGATTCCGGAATACCGCTTGCCGCGCCGGTTGCTGGACGGCGAGATCGAGCGGATCCGCGCGCTGGGCGTCTCATTCCAGTGCGGTGTCCGCATCGGCCAGGACGTTCCCTGGCGCAGTTTCCTTGGCCTGTTCGACGCGGTGTTCGTGTCAACGGGCGCGCACCTCGGCAAGGACCTTGGCCTCCAGAAGGAAAACGTCGCCGGTGTCCGGGCCGGCCTCGCATTCTTGAAGGCGGTGAACCGCGGCGAGCGGCCCGAGTTGGGGCGCCGCGTCGTCGTGGTCGGCGGCGGCAACACCGCGATCGACTGCGCGCGCACCGCCATGCGGCTTGGCGCCGAGACGGTCGTTCTGTATCGCCGAACGAGCGCCGAAATGCCGGCGATCCCCGACGAGATAGAAGAAGCTGAGCGGGAAGGCGTGCAGCTGGTCTTTCTTGCAGCTCCCGTGGCGTTTCATGCGGAAGACGGCAGACTCCGTGCGGTCGAATGCGTGCGCATGCGACTCGGTGACGCCGACGCTAGCGGCCGCCGCCGTCCGATCCCCGTTCCGGACGATCGATTCACCATTGAGGTCGACACCGTACTGTCGGCCATCGGGGAGAACGCTGACCTCGCCGGTCTGCCGCCGGAGCTCGCCGTCCAGGAATCGGGAGTGGCTGCGGACGCCCTGGGGACCACCAGCCGCGCTGGCGTCTTTGCCGGGGGCGACGTGACCAATGCGGCTCGCACCGTCGCCGATGCGCTTGGAGCAGGCAAGCGAGCCGCCGTCGGGATCGACCGCTACCTGCGCCGGCTCTCCGACGACGGACCGAACGGGACCGGTCTCCCGGCACTCCGCTTCGGGAACGGGAACATCAGCATGGCTCGGTGGCGTGATGCGGACCCCGTGCACCGGATCAACGCGCTCAACGAGCTGGTTGAATTCGACGACCTCAACACGTCCCATTTCCGCAGGGTGCGGCGCCGCCGGGACGACCGGCTGAGCCTGGCGGAGAGCCGCGGCGGGTTCGCGGAAGTGAACCTGGGCCTGGACCACGAAGATGCGGTGAGCGAGGCGCTTCGCTGCTTCAACTGTGGCGTGTGTAACCACTGCGATCTCTGCCTGATTTTTTGTCCGGATGTCGCGATCTCGCGGCGGGCAAACGGCGGCGGATACGACATCGCGCTGGAGTATTGCAAGGGCTGCGGCGTGTGCGCCGAAGAGTGTCCGCGCGGGGCCCTCACGTTGACGCGCGAGGGGTTGTGAAGAAGGTCATCATCGGCAACCACGCCGTTTCGTGGGGGGCGCGTCTGGCCCGGGCCGAGGTCATCTCCGCCTATCCCATCACGCCGCAGACCCAGGTCGTTGAAGAGCTATCCGAGATGTGCGCCGACGGCCGGCTCGACGCGCGTTTCTTGAAGGTCGAGTCGGAGCATTCCGCCATGGCCGCCTGCATCGGGGCATCGGCAACCGGAGCCCGCGCGTTCACGGCGACGTCGTCCCACGGACTCGCGCTGATGCACGAGATGCTGCACTGGGCGGCCGGAGGCCGGCATCCCATCGTCATGGCAAACATCAACCGCGCCCTGGGGCCGGGCTGGAACATCTGGACCGATCAGACCGACAGCCTGTCGCAGCGCGATACGGGCTGGGTGCAGCTTTACTGCGAGACCAACCAGGAGGTGCTGGACACGACGATCATGGCCTTCCGGCTCGCCGAGACGGTGGACCTGCCCGTCATGATCGTGCTCGACGCCTTCTACCTCTCGCACACGGCCGAGCCGGTGGACATTCCGGACCAGGACGCGGTGGACGCGTTCCTGCCGCGGCGCCAGGCCCGCTTCAAGCTGGACGTCAGCGATCCGCACGCGTTTGGCGCGCTGGTGCGCCCGGACAGCTACATGGAAATGCGCTTGCAATTGCAGGAGGCCATGGAACGGACGCGGGACGTGTTCGATCGGGTCGAGGTCGAGTGGCAGCAGCGCTTCGGCCGGCGCTACGGCGCCGTCGAGGCGTACCGCGCCGACGATGCCGAGCTGCTGCTGGTCACGTCCGGCACGATCACGTCCACGGCGCGGTTCGTGGTCGATCGCCGGCGCGAGCGGAACGAGGCCGTGGGGCTCGTCAAGGTGAAGATGTTTCGCCCGTTCCCCGTGGAGCGCCTGCGGGCGTTGCTCGGCGGGGCACGGCAGGTGGCGGTGCTGGATCGCAATCTGTCTCCGGGGCGCGGCGGCATTTTTTCCGAAGAGACCCGGGCGGCGCTGTATGACCTGCCGGAAGAGACGCGGCCCGCCATTCACGGTTACGTCGTGGGCCTGGGCGGCCGGGACGTCACGCCGACGGTGCTTGACGAGATCATCGACCGCACGCGAGCGAGCGCGGTGCCCGAACGGGAAGACGTGTGGGTGGGAGTGAACCCGTGAGCCAGGTCATGATCGCCGACCGGGTCCCGACGCACGAGCTCATGACGTCGGGCCATCTCGCGTGCCCGGGATGCGCGGCGCCGCTCGCCATGCGACTCGTGCTGAAGGCCCTGGGACCCCAGACCATCGTGGTCATGCCCGCGAGCTGCTGGTCCATCATCGCCGGCCCGTGGCCGCAATCGTCACTCAAGGTGCCGCTGTACCACACGGCCTTCGAAACCGGCGCCGCCACCGCGTCTGGCGTTCGGGCCGCCCTCGACATGCAGGGAGATCGGGACACGACGGTCATGGTGTGGGCCGGGGACGGCGGCACGTTCGACATCGGTCTTCAGGCATTGTCCGGAGCCGCCGAGCGCAATGAAGACATCCTCTATTGCTGCTACGACAACGAAGCCTACATGAACACGGGGGTCCAGCGGTCGTCGGCGACGCCGCGGGGCGCCTGGACGAGCACCACCCCCGCCAGCCACCCGGAGGCCAGCGCGAAGAAGGACATCGTGGCGGTGCTCGCGGCGCATCACATTCCCTACATCGCCACCGCGACCGTTGCCTACCCGGTGGATCTGCTGGAGAAGGTCAAGAAGGCGAAGGCGATCCGGGGCACGCGGTTCCTGCACATCCTGTCACCGTGCCCGCCCGGGTGGAAGTTCCCCGATGAGGCGACGATCGAGCTGGCCCGCATGGCCGTGGCGTGCCGCGTGTTCCCGCTGCTCGAGATCGAGGACGGCGTACGGTGGCGCTTCACTATGGACGACGACACCACCGAACCGCTGCAACCGTACCTGCGCTGTCAGGGACGGTTCGCGCATCTCACGGACGAACAGATCGCGCAATTCCAGTCCGACGTGACCGCCCGGTGGAAGTGGATCGAGCGGCAGGTTGCGGCCAGCGAGTAGGGTTCAGCTCGCCAGGTGTTCCCGCCGCCCCACGGCGTAGGCCTCTTTCACCAGCTTCGAGAACGCGGGATCCAGGTCGGCGATCGCCCGAAGCCTGAAGGTGTGGACGAAGCACCCGGGGATAGGCTGGTCGATCCGTCGCAGGGTGGGATGGCTCGCGCGGCGGGGCAGCCACAGGCCGGCGTCGAGCCAGTGTGCGTGCGTCACGCAGCCGCCGAACCGCACGCGCACCTGGAACACGATGCGCGTCTTCTGCGCGTAGATGTCCACGGGGCCGCAGGACCGAACCAGGGCACACAGCCGGCGGAACAGCCGGCGCACGACGGGGTCCGCCCGCCGGAAGTGATCGGCGATATCGTGACGCGCGCAGGAGTGCGCCATGTTGCGCGTGACGAAGCGATGCCCGCATTTGGGACAGGTCCACAGCGGCCGATCCACGACGACCTTTGGTCGCCGCGTCGGCGCCTTGAGCCCGATGGCCTGTACGGGCACCATTCCCGCGCGCGAGGCCCGGTCCGCCTCGAGCACGAGGCGCGCCGTGTCCCCAACCTCTAGCCCGGCCGCCTTCCGCATGAAGCCGTTCACGTAGAAGCGGTGGCGTCCGTCGCCGATCGGGATCAGCGTGCCTCGGACGGCGTGACCGTTCAGGGTTCCCTTCACCGGCACGGGCCCGCGGGCGCCGAAAAACGCGCTGACGCGGGCCGGTACGTCAACGCAGGGGTTGATCCCCACCGCGCCGATCGTCGCCGAGAACCGCTGCGTGCCTCTGGGCGTACCGCGCGACTTGTGCAGAGGTTCCTCAGAGGGTTGGTGACTTGAGCTTCTCCAGGTGGGCCGTCCGCGCTTTCGCCACCTTCGGGGCGATCACCACCTGGCAGTAGCCCTGATTCGGATTCCGCCTGAAATAGTCCCGGTGATACTCCTCGGCAGGGAAGAACATCTCGAGCGGCTTGATCTCGGTGACGATGGGATCATCCCACAGGCGCGCGGCGGTGATGTCGGCGATCGTCTGCTCAACCATCACCCGCTGCGCATCGTCGTGATAGAAGATCGCGGACCGGTACTGCGTGCCCACGTCGGCGCCCTGGCGATTGAGTGTGGTGGGATCGTGGATCGTAAAGAACACGTCGAGCAGCTGGCGGTAGGTGATCACGCCGGGATCGAACGTGATCTGCACGGCCTCGGCGTGGCCCGTCATGCCGGTGCACACCAGCTCGTACGTCGGACGCGTAGCGTGCCCGCCCGTGTATCCGGATACGACGTTCAGGACGCCCCTGAGCTGCTGGTAGACCGCCTCGAGGCACCAGAAGCAGCCGCCGGCGAGCGTGGCCAGTTCCGTCGTCACGGCGTCAACGGTGGGAGTGTCCTGACATCATCATCGTACCGGCGCGATTCAACAGCATGTTCTCCAGATCCTGGCGGTACACCGGGTCATTCGGATCGACCCCGGGCCACGTGGCACCGCGATCCGGGATGAACATGCCGCCGACGGCGCCCATGCCTCCGTCAACAATCGTCTCACCGGTCGGGTTGTCGTAGGTGACCGTGACCCGATAGCGGCGGGCCGGCTCAATCCGGAGGCCAAGCCGATACCAGCGGTAAAACCGCGTCACCGGCATGGTGGTCACGCGGCCCGTGCTGTCCCTGATGGGCTCGTCGCGCCACAAGAGCTCGCCCGTCGTCACGTCCCTGAGCTCCAAACTCGTGGCGAAATCGTGCACGTGGCCGCCCAGACCAACGAGCCTGCCGCGGACCGCCGGGCTCGCCTCCCACGACCGCCCGCTCGTTCCTGGCGGCAAGTCGAACGCCTTGCTCCCGCCACCGGGTTTGCCGAGCGGGAACATGACGTCCATCACCCACGGGTACGCGTCCCATACAGGCCAGATCGGGCGCTCCTCCATGTATGAGTACACCAGCCGGACGCGAACTCCGTGCCGGTGCTCGGGGCCGGGGTTCGCCAGCATGCCGGAGACCACGTAGCGGTCGCCGGCGCGAATCGGCATGCCGAACAAGAGACGCGGCACCGCGAGCGCGGGAGTCTCCTTGCTCGCGGCGATCAAATGGAGTGCGGTCGGGAGGAACAACTCCCGGCGGCTGGGATCGGTCAGGTTCACGTGGTGCAGAAAGCCGGGCGGCAGCGGTCGGCCATCGGCATCGACCACTTCCACGCGGAACGCGTAGAGCGACGCGGTGAGTGGAATGTCCACCCGACATACCTCGGTATAGGCCATGTCCCCTTCGGTGCCGGCCGGCATGAGGTCCACGGGTGGCAGCTCGATCACGAGTTGGCCGGCTCCGGCTGTGAGGCGAGCAGGCGGCAATCCGGATAGCGTGTCGAGGCCCGACGTCTGGTCGAGCTGGGGAACAAGGCCGATAAGCGCGACCGAAAGGGTGGCAATCATGGGCGCACAAGGTAGGTGCGCATTGCGACTCGGCCAAGCCCCTGGCCCGCCCCGCTCGCCCTAGCCACTGGCAAGTCCGCCCCGTACACTCTCCGCTCGCTCATCAGTCGCTCAAGCACTTGCTCGGAGGACGAGAATGCGCAGCCTTCGTACGCCGCCGGCCACGGTCGCCTTCGCGACACTGACCTTCTCCCTTCTTCCTGCTCACATCTCACTGGCTCAGCGGCCGCCCGCCAGTTCACAAAGCCCGCCGCAGACCATCGAGCAACGCACGGCCGGCATGCGGAGGATGGACGGTTTCTTTCCGCTCTACTGGGACTCGACGGCGGGCCATCTCTACATGGAGATCGCGCGGTTCGGGACCGAGTTCATGCACATCCAGGGCATGGGCGCCGGCCTGGGATCCAACGACGTCGGCATCGAGCGGGGCAACCTCCAGGCTTCGGAGATCGTCTTCTTCGAGCGGCAGGGTCCCAAGGTGCTGCTGATCGAGCCGAACTACAACTACCGCGCGTCCTTCGCGACCAATGCCGAAGAGATCAAGTCGGTGCGGGAATCCTTCGCGCGTAGCATCCGGTGGGGCTTCACCATCGCCGCCGAGTCGGATGGCCGCGTGCTGGTGGACCTCACCGACTACCTGGTGCGCGATCCGCACACCATCAGCCAACGGCTGCGTCCCGGCACCTATCGCGTGGACCTCTCGCGCAGCTCCGTCTACGTACCCATGACCAAGAACTTCCCACTTAATACGGAGATGGAAGCGGAAGTGACCTGGGTCGTTCAACCGGCCGCCGGACCGGGAGGCGGGGGCGGGTACGGCG
>JACQHC010000148.1 GCA_016199245.1 Gemmatimonadota bacterium
GGAACGACCGGTGGAGCCTGACCGGGGGGCGGTTGGCGCACGCACGCGGTCCACAGCAACGACGCGAGAGCGAGGAAGGTCCAGTGGCTCATCGAATTCGAGGGATCGCGCTGGTGTGCATGACCATGGCGTGCGCGGACGCGGCGTCGGTTCGGCCGCCTGTCCGGCCCGGGGTGGACGTCCTGCTGTCGGACTCGGTGCACCTCGTGGCCGGGCGACGTGTGGGGCTCGTTACGAACCAGACCGGCGTGGACGCCACCGGGCTGTCCGACGTGGATCGCTTGCTCCGCGCGGGCGTGAACCTGGTCGCGCTGTACAGCCCGGAGCACGGGTTCCGGGGCGTGCTGGACCAGGAGGTGATCGGGCACGGCGTCGACTCCGCAACCGGGCTGCCCATATATAGCCTGTACGGCGAGCTTCGGGCACCCACGGCGGAGATGCTGAACGGAGTGGATGTGCTGCTGCTAGACCTCCAGGACATCGGCAGCCGCACCTACACCTACATATCCACGGTCCTGGTTACCATGGAGGCCGCCGGGAAGGCCGGCGTCTCAGTCATCGTGCTCGACCGGCCCAACCCGATCGGCGGAGAGCTGGTCCAGGGGCCCGTGCTCGATCCCCCCTTCGGCTCTTTCGTGGGCATGCTCCCGATCCCGCTGCGGCACGGCATGACCATCGGAGAGCTGGCGCGGTTCGGCGCGGCGGCCCTGGGATATGAGGTGAACCTGACGGTGGTTCCCGCGGGGGGGTGGCGGCGCGCGCAATGGTTCGACCAGACCGGGCTGCCCTGGGTGCGGCCATCCCCCAACATGCCGGATCTGGAGAGCGCCACTCACTATCCCGGGGTGGTGTTGTTTGAGGCCACCAACCTGTCAGTGGGTCGCGGGACGCCGGTGGCGTTCCAGGTCGTTGGCGCCCCGTGGCTCGACGTGGCGCGGGTGGGTGATGCGGCCGGCGCTGTGCCGGGTGTCGTGCTGTCGGACACCGTGATTCGCCCCGAATCGCCACCCGACGGCAAGTACGATGGGGTATCCATCCCCGCTGTCAGGCTGCGGGTGACGGATCGCGCCCGCTACGATCCGGTGCGGATGGCTGTGCGGCTCCTGTTCGCGCTGCGGGATGTGCATGGCGACTCGTTGGTGGTACGCGCGCGTTCGCTCGACGAGCGAGCCGGGACCAGCCGGCTGCGGCGCGCGCTGGAGGCGGGGGCCGAGGCGGACGCCGTCTGGCGGACGTGGATTGATGAGCTCGTGGGCTTCCAGACGCTGCGGGAGAGGTATCTGCTGTACCACTAGAATGCGGGTGATCATAGGCGATCTCAGGCGATGACGGGCGATGTCAACCCCCGCTACACGGTCGCTTGCCGTCTCAAGCAGGCCGACATCGCCCGTGATCGCCCGCCATCGCCCGTGATCGCCTGTGTATTTGCCGCAAGGTGCGCCGCCCGTTATCGTTAGCTCCGCTTCATCTCGCGACCCGATGACGTTGCTCCCGCGCTGGCTTCGCCACGGCTACGACGCCGCGACACGACCTATTGCCCGGTCCCTCGTTACCGCGGGAATCACGCCCAACCTGATCACGACCGTGGGCACCGGGATCCTGGTGGCGTCCGGTGTGGCCTTCGCGGCAGGGAGCGTGCGACTGGGCGGGTTGTTGGTGCTGCTCAGCGGGGTGTGCGACACACTGGATGGCAAGGTGGCGCGCGCATCGGGCCAGGTCACGCCGTTCGGCGCGTTCTACGATTCCACGCTCGATCGCGTGGGTGAGTCGGCGCTGTTCGCCGGGATCGCGCTCTACTTCGTGTCCGGCGGCGTTCCGAGTGGGCTGGTCCCTCTGGCGGTTTTCTCCGCGGTCGCGGCGCTTGCCACCGGGCTCCTGGTGTCCTACGCGCGCGCCCGCGCGGAGGGCCTGGGGCTGGAATGTAAGGTCGGCTTCGCGCAGCGGGCGGAGCGGATTCTGGCGCTCGGTGTGCCCACGCTGCTGTTTGCCGCGGGTCCGGAGGGGCGGCTGCTGCTCGCCATCGTGATCCTCCTCGCGGGCATCGCCGCGGTCACCGTGGTGCAGCGTGTCGTACACGTGTACCGAGAAACCCGCTCACGGCCGACCGGGGCCGGCGGGTCCAAACGACCCCCGGCCAGCCTCGAGCCTGCGGGGAAAGGACAGCAGCGGTGACTGAGCGGACGACGCGCAACATCGATCCTGCCGAGGGGAAGCTCGGCGTCTTGCTGGTGGGCCTGGGCGCGGTCGCGACGACGTTCGTCGCGGGCGTGGAGAACGTCCGGCGCGGACGGGGCAAGCCCATCGGCTCGGTGACCCAGATGGGTACCATCCGGCTCGGCAAGCGCACCGAGCACCGCGCCCCGGCCATTCGGGATTTCGCGCCGCTCGCCTCGCTGGACGATCTGGTGTTCGCGGCGTGGGACCCGATCCCGGATGACGCCTACAAGTCGGCCACCGTTGCCGGTGTGCTCGAGCCGCCACACCTGGAGCCGATCGTCGGGTTTCTCAAGGGCATCCTGCCGATGCCCGCGGTGTTCGAGCAGCGATACGTGAAGCGATTGAGCGGGACGAACGTGAAGCGCGGCAAGACCAAACGGGATCTCGCCGAGCAGCTGCGCGAGGATATCCGCGCGTTCAAGGCGCGCAGCGGCTGCGACCGCCTGGTGATGGTGTGGTGCGCATCGACGGAGGTGTTCATCAGTCCCGGGGCCGTGCACCAGAGTCTCTCAGGCTTCGAGCGCGCCATGGACCAGAACGACGAAGCCATCGCGCCGTCCATGCTCTACGCCTGGGCGAGCCTCATGGAGGGCGTTCCGTTCGCCAACGGCGCCCCGAACCTCACCGTGGACACGCCCGCGCTCCAGGAACTGGCGCTCGCCCGCGACGTGGCCATCTGCGGCAAGGACTTCAAGACCGGCCAGACCATGGTGAAGAC
>JACQHC010000143.1 GCA_016199245.1 Gemmatimonadota bacterium
ATCGTGACAGGCCCCGAGTTGCCGGCGAGCTCACCGGCAGATCTCGCGGCGCCCTCCCCACCGGTGGCCGTCGCGGCAGACGAGCTGGAAGTCCTGCGGTCTGGGGTCCGGCTCCTGGCGCTGCGCTCGCTCGGCGACCTCGAGTTGGCCGAGGAGGCTGCGCAGGAGACGCTGGCGCGGGCCGTGACAGCGCTCCATAGCGGACAGCTTCGCGAACGTGCTCAGTTGGGCGCCTTTGTCCGCGGCATCGCCAGACACGTGATCGCCGACCTCCACCGTTCCCGCAGTCATCACCCGACTGAGCAGACCGCAGAGGCGGCAGACCCGCCATCGCCTGAGCCGGACGCTCTCCACGCTCTGGTCTCCGCCGAAGAAGTCCGCCGCGTGCATCAGGCCCTCGCTCGCCTCTCGGCGCGAGATCGGGAGATCGTGCGACTCTCGTTCTTCGAGGGGCTCACGCCCGGTGAGGTAGCCGAGCGCACCGGACTACCGGTCGGCCGAATCCGCAAGCGCAAGTCGCGCGCGCTCGAACGGCTGCGGCAAGCATTTCACAACCGTGGGAGCCATACAGGTCACGATTCGCCACCTGCTCCGACTACTACTCGATGAGGTGTAACCGTCGCACGGTCCGGAGGTCCTGCTGAGCACACCGTTGACCTGCAGCGACGTGGCCGCGCAGTCGCTCATCGAGCGCTACCTGGCCGGACGCCTTTCGCCAGACGAGACCGTGGCGTTCGAAGACCACTATGTCTCCTGCAAGCGCTGTCAGGATGACCTCCGGCTCGGCGTTGCGACCCGCCGGGGGCTTGCCGCGATCCCGGCTCGGCGGGAATCAGTCCGCCGCCGGGTGCGCCCCGCGCATGTGGCACTCGGACTCGCAGCGGCGGCCGGTGTGGCCGGCGTCCTACTGATCGCGCGTGACCGCGTGAGCGAGGACGTGGCGAGACTAGGTGGGGTGCTGGAGCCCCCGGTGTACTTGGGCGTAGCGGTGCGCGGCATCGAGGAGTCGAGAGACTCGTTGTTTGCCGCGGCAATGAGCGCGTATGCAGCCCGTCGCTACGAAGAGGCGGCGAAGGGACTCGGCGAGGCGCTGGCCGCGGGCGTGGACTCCGCACCTGCCTTGTTCTTCCGCGCCGCGAGCCTGCTCATGATGGGACGTAACCGGGACGCCGAGCAGGGATTCAGGGACGTCATTGCGCTGGGCGAGACGCCCTACACCCCAGAGGCCAGTTTCTTCCGCGCCAAGGCGCTGCTCCGATTGGGAAACGCCAGGGAAGCCGGCGCCGAGCTACGGGTCGTCGCCGCTAAGGATGACGAGTTGGGCAACTGGGCACGGGCCCTGGCCGATAGTCTCGGCGCTCCACCACGGCGCTGAGGAACAGCCGCCACTCGCCACTCCAGCCATGTCCCTCGGCAGCCTCCTCTCCGTCATCGCGCTCCTGTCGGCCGCCTCACCGGCCCAGCAGGTTCGCGACTCCGCAGAGGCCAGGAGGCTATGGCACCAGGCGCTCGAGCTGAGAGCCGACCTCGATTTTGACGGCGCCCTCGAGCTGCTGCGCGCGGCGAAACGCACGGACCAGGACTTCCTTCCAGCGCATTTCACCTATATCGAGATGATGCGGCTCGCCAGAGCCACAGACGCGCTGCGGCAGGAGTATCCCAACCCTCCCGCGGACAATTCTGCGTTGTCCGCTTGCCTCTCGACCGTTACCGCGAGCCCGACGGGTCACGAAGCGGGCGTCGTGGAAAGACTCCTGGACCTGGAACGCACGCACGGCACGGACGACTGCTCGACCCTGTACGTTAGCCGACTCGCTCCAGGTCTGACGCCTGAATCAGCCTGGCAAGCCGTGGGGCTGAAGTATCAGGCGGAGGCGGTCAGGCGGCTGCCGGAGGTAGGCGAAGCCTGGGCCACCTACGCCACCGCGCTCGCGCGTTCGGGAGCCTGGCAGCAGGCGTCTGAAGTCCTGGAAAGGGGAGTCAGTCAGTCGGCGGGTGTCCTGGCCGTTCTGGATCTACACATGCTGCGCTACCATCTGCTGCGTCAGCACGGCGATACCGTACGCGCGGCGGCGCTGCTGGCCGCGATCTCGTCGGCCGTGGCGCGGGACGGTCGCAAGGGTCTGAGATGGTGGTACCTCTCTCATCTGATGAGCGCACACGGGTCGGATCCGGCATTCCCTCTCGATTCTGCCCACGATGAGCTGAGCCGCATCGCCCGCTCGGCCGGCGCCTGGTTCCACGAGTGGGACGCGGCCGTACACTACGCCTACCTAACGATGGACTACCGCGGTAATCCATCCGGGGCGCTGGCGGGTTGGGACCGCGCCGTAGCGCTGTCGGACAGCGTGCAACGTGGCGCGATGGAATTGGAGACCTATGTCAGGCGTGGGCGCGCCCGTGCCAAGGTTGGTCGGCTGGTCGACGCTGAGCGCGACCTGCTCCATGCCATCGGGATCCGCGGGGCAAGGGAGCACCCGTTCTGGCTGGCCGAGGCGTATCACAACCTCGCTCATGTGTACGAGGGCGCGGGCCACCTTGCTGGGGCGTCCGTAGCGGCGGACAGCTTCATCGCTCTTACCCGTCCGCTACGCCATGTGCCTATTCGGATGATGAGCCTGCGCGACGCAGGCCTCATTCGCTGGAAGGCAGGCTGGCACGCTTCGGCCGATGCCGCGTTCCGAGAGATGGTGAGCGTGGTGGAGGAGACCGACCGCGAACAGTACTGGGCAGGAGAGTACTTCGAGCGGACGGGCGACCTGGAGCGCGCGCTTCACTACTACCGGACGAGCATTGCCAGGCAGGAGGGCGAACAGTCCCTGAGCCTCGCCGGAGCGGTGCGCGTGTATGAGATGCTGGGCCGTCTGGACAGCGCCGAGGCCGCGGCTCGGGCGCATGACGGGCTGAACATGGGAATGTTCGACAACCCGATGGTCCCCCGGGTGCTGGCGCGACTGGGCCGTATTGATGAGGCGGCGGAAATCTGGCGCGCGTGGGCCGAAAAGCGGACGGCCGACGGCAACGTGCAGGCGGCGGCACAAACTCGACTCTACCTCGCCGACCTGCTGTACAACGCAGCCAGGATCGCCGAAGCGGAGGCCGAGGCGAAACAAGCCGAGGCGCAGGCCGCCGGTCTCAACTTGACGGATGAGTTGATCTGGGCTCGGCGCGTTCAAGGCCGAGCACGCCTCAGGATGGGCGACGCGGAGGGCGGTCTCTCCTTGTTGAAGCAGGCTGCGGAGATGGCCACGGCGCATCCTACGAGCGACGGCATCCTTGCCACGCAGCTCGCGCTGGCCGATGGGCTGGCGGAAGTGGGACGTCACGCGGCTGCGCTCCCGGCCTACGATCGCGCCGCGCGTGCGGTCGAACAGGTCACGGCTCGATGGTCTCAAGACCTCGATCGCGCGGGCTACCGCGATCGCCAGCTGGCCCCGTTTGACGGTGCGCTCCGCGTGCTCATCACAACGCAGACGCTTCCTCACCGGCTCGATAGCGTCGCAGCCTGGTCAGCCAGGCGTAAGGCCGCGGCCCTGGCCCTCTCGGCGCCAACGTCGCCCGCCGAGGGTGACGGCGAGTGGCCGGCGCGCATCGCGATAGACGCGCTCCAGCGCCGGCTCAGCGAAGGAGAGGCCCTGCTGGACTACATCGTGGTCGACTCCACTGTAGCGGTTCTCGTTGTGACTCGACGGGCAGCTGAGGTGATTCGGCTCCCGGTCAGTGCCGATTCGATTCGTCACGCCGTCGAGAAGCTCCGCCGGCCGCTTATCACCACGTACGCCGGTCGCATTGACCTGGCACGGGCGCCATTCGACCTGAACCTGGCCGCGTCGCTTTACCGGGCGCTGCTGGCGCCGGTCGAGCGATTCCTGGCCGGCAGCCGGCGTCTCATCGTTGCTCCTGACGGTCCGCTGCACTACGTCCCGTTCGATGCGCTCGTAGTCGAGGCCGCACCTGCAGCGGGCCCGGCGCCCGTGTCCGCGGCCGAACGCTATCGGCGGGCCGTGTACGCCATAGACCGGTTCGAGATTGCCTACGTGCCGTCCGCCCAGTTTGTGGGGGCCCTCAGCCAGAGCGTCCAATCAGCCAAGGTGCTGGCGGTGACACGTGCGGCACCGGGTGGCGCGCGAGAACTGTCGGTCCTATCGGCTGCCTGGCCACCGGAGCGGATGACCGTGCTGGCCGAGGCTCGCGCAACGGAAACGGCGGCGCGACTGGCAGCCGGTCGTGCTGATGTCCTCCACTTTGCCGTTCATGCCGAAGCCAATGACCAGGACCCGCAGGCGTCACACCTCAGGCTGGGCCCCGACGATCGAAACGACGGATACTTCCATTTGGGCGAGATCGCCGGGGAGCGCCGGCGCGCTGGGCTCGTCGTCCTCAGTGCCTGCGAAACTCAAGCTGGTCGGCTGTTCAACGGCGAAGGACTCATGGGTCTCGCACGGGCGTTCCTGGCGAGTGGGGCGGCGGCGGTCGTGGCGACTCAGTGGCCGGTCGGTCCCAGCGCCGCCGAGTTGATGGGCGAGTTCTATCGCAGGCTCGCTGCCGGAGACGCGCCGCCGGCCGCGTTGCGATCTGCGAGGCTTGCCATGCGCAACGTCCCCGGGACCGGCCACCCGTTCCATTGGGCCGGCTTCGTCTTGGTTGCCGGGGCAGTGCGTTCGAACCCTACCAGGCCCGCGGTAGCTGGGTCAGGCACTCCCTGACGGAGCGACTGGCGCCGAACATCGTCAAGCGGCCCGGTAAGAGCACCGCTTGGTCAATCGCGGCGTAGGGATCGGATCGAAGTAGTCCAACCGACAGCGATTAATAGGAGCCCAATCGGCGCTCCAGCTCCCGGCGCCGCGCGGCCAGCGCCGTTGCCGTGTGAGTGAGATGCCACGCGATGTCCCGCACCAGGCGCGAGGGCGGCAGCTCCGGCC
>JACQHC010000145.1 GCA_016199245.1 Gemmatimonadota bacterium
CGTACTCAATCACCTCGACCGGCGCGGAGTCGCTGCCGAGCGTGTAACCCGGGAACGCCGCGGCGGCGGCCACGGCTCCCACGGACAGGGGCTCGGCCATGGCCGGCTGCGCGTCGTTACGGGCGGACAGGTACAGCCAGGCCGCACCGGCCACGGCGATCGCGCCGAGCAGCGCGTAGAACGGCTTCAGGCCTAGCGCCCGCGCCATGGCTCGTCTCCCGGATCATCCTCGAACGACAACGCATCGCGCTCCTGCGCCTCGCGCACCACGCGGCGGCTTTCGGCCACCTCGGGCGTGTCATACGTCGCCCGCACCTCGTAGTGGAACAACTCGCTCCGGGCGTCGCCCATCATCTTCATCAACTCCGGCCCCGCCGCCAGCAGCTCCGCATTGGTGCGCAGCTCGGCGATCCGTTCCGCGATCGCGCGGAGCAGCAGGGCCAACTTGGCAGCGCGTTCCGGATCGTACACTTGATCGGTCATGGACTCCTCTCACGACAACGGACGGACGCCGCCATGCGTACATCCAGGGAAAAGCCGGATGTCCACGTCGCGCCCCCGGCGCGGCGCATCCGTTTGGGAAAGTAATGAAACCCGTGGTCGAGTGCGACGGCACGCGTTTGCGCCGTGAGCCGTGCGCCATTAAGTTTCCCGCCGCCCACGGCAAGTCTTTGAGGAGATCGGATGAGCAAACGGAAGCCCGGCAAGGGCAACGAGAGCGCGCCGCGAGCGTTCGAACAAGCACGGGACGAGATGTACAGCCACATCCTGCGTTGCGGCGTGCTGGAGGCGGCGGTCGAGCATCAAGCGGAATGGTTCGACGACACCATGGAATACCTCGGCGAGCGGTACGAGGATCTCACCGACGAAGAGTTGCAGCAGCTCCGTCAGCTAGGGGAGCGGTACTGCCGGCCCGTCATCCAGCGGACCAGCCCGGTCGGCGCAGCAAGATAACCCAGCTGAGTTGCCCGCCACTCGAAGACGCCCTCGCCGCGCGGGGGCTTTTTCATGTCCGCCGCCGGCTGAACCGATAGCCCACCACGACTCGTCCGCCCCCTCCCACGCCCGCTTCAAGAAACCAGCCATGCCGGGCGGCCGGCCTCGAGTCCAGCCCGACGAAGACGGTGAGAAAACCCGCGACGTCGCGGCTCACCCCGCCGGACGCGCCGTTCGCCACTAATGCGGCGCCGGCGCCTCCGTACAGCGCCGGTCCACGGCCGCGCGCCGGATCGAGGTGGTAGCCGGCCCACAGTTCCGCGCGAACGGCGGGAGCGCCGTCGCGCAGGCCGATCACGCCATTTGCTCCGACGCCCCCGCGGAACCGACCCCACCCCACACCGCCCGCGCCCACGCCCGCAAACATCTCCGGCGCCACGACACCGGCGGCCAGCACGCGCCAGTCCGAGCGACCCTGTGCCTCGAGCGGCATCCCGGCTCCGCACACGCACGCCGACAGGACCGCCGCGACCCTAAGCCAGCGCGATGTCGTAGGCGACGTCGATGTCGGGGGCGAGCGTGTGCATCACCGAGCAGTACTTCTCCACCGAGAGCTTGACCGCCCGCTCGGCCTTGGCGCGATCGAGCCCGTCACCCGCAATCGTGAAGCGATACCGGATCGCGACGTAGCGCCGTGGCTCCTCCGCTCGCCGCGTTCCCTGTACGTCCACGGTCACCCTGTGCAGCGCCACGCGCCCCTTGGTGAGAATCAGCACGACGTCGGACGCCGAACACGCAGCGGCGGACAAGAGGAGTAGCAGAGTGGGCGTGGGCCCGGTTTCCCCGTCCCCGTCGATCTCGACGGCCGGCGTTACCGGATCCGTGCCGGCGCCGCGGAACCGCATCCCGGAGCCCGTCCACTCCAGGCGCGCCGCGCGCAGGTTAGACAGCGTCATGAACCCCGCCTCGTGGTGAGCCCGATGAAGAACCGATGCCGGTCGAATGCGTCCTCCGCGTGATACTCCACCTGCCAATTGATGTGACCGCGCAATCGCAGCTCGAATCCGATTACGGCCTGGGCCCAAATGCCCGGGCAGCCGGGCAGCCGATTGCACTGCTGACGGCCCCACACGGCCAGGCCCCCGCCGATGTACGGCACTGCGGCCTCCGCGTCACCGGTGAACCGGAACAACACCTCGGCATTTCCAATGTAGGTGGTCGTATCGCCCAGGCCGACTTCGAACGACGGTCGAAAGCGCAGGCGATTGCTATAGACATCTCCCGCGTCCAAGGCGATGGACAGCACCGCGTGTGTGCCGGTCGTGAAGTCGATTCCGGCGCGGGAGGCGAAGCCGAACACGCCGAAGCGGGCGAACGACGACGACTCCTCTCCTTGTGGGGGCACGAACTCCTGGGCACCGAGCGCGGGCGCACCCGCGAGCGCCGCGACAAGAACGGCGGCACGAACGACAGCCGGAGCGGGAAGGACGTGGTGAATCAATGCCGCCGGGCCGCCCGCACGTAGTCGGCGACGGCGTACAACGAGATCGCCGCCGTGGCCCAGGCCAGCGGGCGCAGCAGGTCTGAGCCGGTCACGAACGCGAGCAGGGCGAGAATCTGACATACGGTCACCGCCTTCCCGCCGGCGCGCGCTGGCAGTGTGGTCGGGTGCCGCAGCACCACGGTGGTGAGGAACGCGACGAACGCCACGATGTCCCGGAGCAGCACACCGAGGATCTCCAGCAGCGGCAACCGGCCACTGGCGAACACGATCGCGAACGTCGTGACCATAAACAGCTTGTCGCACACGGGGTCGAGCACCACCCCAATTCGCGAGCCCCCGAGCCGCCGAGCCCAGACGCCGTCGGCCACGTCGCTGGCGGCGGCGGCCAGCACCACCGCGAGCCGGACGTTGGTTTCCTCCACCAGGGCGAACACGACAGCAAGTGGAACCCGAAGTGCCGTAAGGACATCCGGCGCCGTGACGAGGGGTCTTGCTTGCCCGACCTCCGAGGCACCTATACCTTGCATTTGGCAGACCGGGAGACCGCGTGGACCTTCAACTGCTCAAGAAAGCCGCCATCTTCGCCGACCTCGACGACGACGAGCTCGCGCGTGTGGCCGAGGTCTGCAAAGAGCAGACGTTCAAGTTCGGCCAGACGATCTTCAAAGAGGGCGAGCCCGGCAACCGGCTGTTCCTCCTGTCCCAGGGCGACGTCCGCATCTCCCGCGTGGTCCCCGGCTCGGGTGAGGAAGCGCTGACGGTCTTGAAGCCGGGGGCGTGTTTCGGCGAGATGGCCGTGTTCGATCGGTCGGAGCGCTCGACGGATGCCATCGCCAACACGGATTGCACGCTGATCACGATCACGCGCTCGGACTTCGAGATGCTGCTCGATTTCAACCGGGACATCGGCTACAAGGTGCTGTGGTCGGTGGTGCGACTGCTGAGCGAGCGGTTGCGCGTCACCAACGACAACCTGCGGTCGTTTCTCGCGATGTCGATGTTCTGACCAGGGCCGCCTCCGCACCGCGACAAGGTACGTGGGGCCTCTCAGCGATTCAATAGAAAGCGGTTTGAGGAGGCTACCGGCTTTTCCCGGCGCCGCGCACCACGTATTCAGCCGCGCGCGCCGCCTGGAATACCGCTTGAGCGACCGCGCCCACCTCGCGCGCACCAACCGCGCGCAGCCGATCAGGCAAGGCATTCAAGTCCGCGAGCAGTCTGTTCACGTGGGCCTCGAGGATCTCACCAGCCCAGGCCGCCACCCGCTCCCGGCGGAGCAGCACGAGTCCCGCGGCGTAGTTCCGCGCCCGTTCCAGCTCGGCAACGGGAGGTGGATCGGCGCCGACCTGCGCCAGCTCCTCCAGCAGGCCGGAGCGCGCTTCATCTTCGCGCTCGGGCGAGGTAGCGATGTACGTCAGCACCGCACCCGCACGGCGCCGGAGCCAGGGCAACGCCGACACGGTGTACGCCAGCGAGCGCTCATCCCGCAGCGTGCGGAATAGCCGACCCGCGAGACCGCCGAGGTAAGCGCACAAGACCTCGAGGGCAAACCGTTGGTCCGAGCCCGTGGGCGGCGCCGGAAAGGCGAGCGCGAGCGCCGTCTGCGCCTTGTCACGCTGCTCGGCACCGTGCGACGGACGCCAGCCGGGGGCACGTGGCTGACGGCGAGAGGCGCGGGAGCCGTTCCCATCGGCCCAGGCGGCCTCGAGCACGGCCAGCAACTCACGTTCCGGCAGGTCCCCGCACGCTACGAACACCGCCGGGGCAGCCCGTAATCGCTCCGCATGCTCGCGGAGGGCTGGTGGATTCAACTCGTGCACGCACTCCGGGTCTCCCAGCGTCGGCAGGCCGTACGCGTGGCCCGCGAACGCCTGACGCAACACGGCTTGCAACGGATGGCCGAACATGTCGTCCCGGGCGCGGGCGGCGTCCGTCGCGAGCAGCTCCCGCTCGGTGGCTATGTCCGCCTCGGCGAGAAGCGGCTCGCGCACAATGGTCACGAGCAACCGCGCCGCAGCACGAGCGCACGCTGATGGGACGGTCAGGCTGAAGCCGGCCACCTCCGTTCCCACCGTCGCCGCTACCGCTCCACCGAGCGACTCGGCAGCCACGGCCAACTGCTCGGCGTTCATCCCGCCGGCGCCCCGGAGCGCCGTGCGCACCAGCAGCGCGGTGAGCCCCGCGGTCTCCTCGGTCTCGTGGTCCCGCAACCCCAGAGCACCAAGCGATAGCGAGACCAGACCAGCGCCCGGGCGCGAGCCTGCCAGCAGGTGGGCGCCGTCGGCAGCGACGCGCACCACTCTCCCGACCCGCCGGCCCCGTTTTCGAAGCGCAGCTGCCGGTGTCGCGACGGGTGCGGGCTGAGCGAAGCTCTTCACCGCCGTCCCAAGGCGTTCCCCAGCGTCAGGCGGAGGCCATTCGCTTTCCGCGAGGCCGGCCCCCGCATGCTCACGGACGTACAGCACACCACAGGCCGCTTCCCGCGCGAGATGCGCGCGCGCCACGCGGGCCACGTCGTCCGCCGTCACGGCGAGCGTTCGCTCGAGCATTGCGTCGGCCAGGCGGTAATCCCGGAGTGCCTCAAACTCCGTGAGCAACGCGGCGCGCCCATCCATGGACTCGATCTGCTTGGCCCACTGCGCGGCGAGCAGGGCGCGAACCCGGTCCAACTCGGCCTCGCCGGGCGGCTGGTCGGCAAGCCGCGTCACCGTGTCGAGCGACTGCGTCACGGCCTCCCGCGCGCGAGCGGGCTCGCACTCGAGCGCCACCTCGAACACGCCCACTTCAGTGGGCGTGTAGTGGGACGCGCTCACGCCGCTCGCCAGCCCGGGTCCACGCACCTCCCGCCACAGCCGGGCGCCGCGGCCCGAGCCAAGGATCATCGCGGCGACGTCCAGGGCGGGCGCGTCGGCGTGCAGCGCGTTCACCGTGCGCCAACCGAGCGAGGCGAGCGGCCGCGACACGTCGCCCGTGAGCACCCTCAAGCCCGGGGAGCGTTCGGCGGGCTCAGCGGGTCCCGTGTCGAGCGGTGCCACCGGACGGGACCATCCCGCGTAGCGCTGCCGCACGAGCGCGAGCCCGGTCACAGGATCGAGCTTGCCGACGACGGCGAGAATGACCCGGTCGGGACGGTAGCGCGTTTCGTAGTACGCGCGGACATCGCCCGCCGTGAGCCGGCGCAGCCCCGCCTCGGTGCCGATTCGCCAGCGCCGCATGCGATGGACGCGGAACACCAGCTCGTACAGCGTTTCCGTGGTGAGCGCGCGCGGGCTGTCGAGCTTACGCTTTGCTTCCTGGATGATGACTTCGAGCTCGCGAGATAGCTCATGCGGAGCGAGCGCGCAGTCGGTGAGCGCGTCCGCCTGGATGTCGAGGGCCCGCTCGAGGGCGCCGTGCGCGGCGGGGAGCACGGTGACGTAGACGGTCTTGTCGTATATGGTGGACGCGTTCAGGTATCCGCCCAGAAGCTGCGTTTCCCGCGCGATCTCCCCCGGGCCCCGCCGGCGCGTGCCCTTGAAGAACATGTGCTCCAGCACATGAGCGATGCCCGCCCATTCGTCGGGCTCGTCGAAGTACCCGGCGCGCACATGCGTGGCGACGGCGATGACACCGGACGCGGGCACGGATTGCAGCAAGACCGTGAGACCGTTGGGGAGGACGTGCCTGGAGACGGTGTCGGTGAATGACATGCTGGAACTTAAGGCGGATAGGCGGTTGGGCGGATCGGCGGACCGCGTGACCGGGAGCTACCGTTCGCCGGGCCGCCTGGGAAGGGCGGGGGCGGGGGCAGGACTGCTGGGCGGTGGTTGGGCAGTGGGGAAGGACCGCCCGGTCAGCCCAGTATTCTCAGCAGTCCCGCTACCGCGCTCCCCCGGACGAACGCTTCGGCGTCGGTGGGCGGGATGACGACACCCGTCTCGAGCCGGCTCTTGCGAGACACCTGCTCCATGTAGTCCTCGAGCGAGACCGTCGCCCAGTCGCGATCGTCCATCTTCATCTGGAGGACGATCTCCTCCCAGGTGCCGCTGTACGTGACGCCCGTGCTGGTGCGCACACGGTGGGTCTCCCGGTCCGCGCGGCGCTGCATCACCTGGAGGTCCACCAGCAGCGTGCCGAACAGCTCGAGCTGGTGCGGATCGCGGATGGTGCCGTCGGGCTGCGTGGCCTCCACCTCCGCCAGCAGCCGCTCGATCTGATCTTGCTCGGCCGACAGTTCGGCCAGCCGCTCGTGCCACGGCACCAGCTCGGGATCTCCCGGGCGCAGCCGGTAGATCGACTTCTTCAGCTCGATGGTGCGCCAGATCGCCAGCTCGTCAGCGTGGTCCTGCGGGTTGGTCTGCTCCAGGTGGAACAGGGCCGCGTCGTACTCACCGCGGTCGTACAGCAGGTTGCCGAGGTAGATGCGGGCCTCCGTGTGCGTCCCCTCGAGGTCCAGCGCCCGGCGCAACCAGTACAGCGCCGCGTCCTCTTCGCCGCGCCGGTGCGCCGCGTACCCCACGCATGCGGCGGCCTCGGACGATTCCGTGTGGTGCAGCGCCGCGGTCTCGAAGAACGTACGCGCGTGCGCGAACATGCCCTCACGAAACAACGCCCGCCCCATCTGGATCACGAGGTCGTGGTCCTCTCGGAACCCGAGATCCAGCGCCTGCTCGAAGCAGCGGAGGGCCGCGTCGCGCTCTCCCAGTTTCAGCAGCGTCTCGCCGAGCCCCGCGAGCGCGTCCTCATGGTCCGGATGGAGGCCGAGCGCGCGTTCAAAGGCGCGACGAGCCCAGGCGTACTCGTCGCGCGCCAGGCGCGCGTAGCCCAGGCCCACGTGCAGGTCCGGCGCGAACGGGAAGATCTCCAATCCCTCGCGGAGGACCGCAACTGCCTCGTCGTATTCTCCCTGATTGTAGAGCTGGTGTGCGCGTTCGCTGTAGTCCTCGGAACTGGGGAAGGGATCCGACATCTGCCGGGCTTCCTCGGTGGAGGTCGCGCAACGATAAAACGCAAGTCGCTTTCACACAAGCGGTTGCCACCGGCGGGCGCAAGTGCCACTGCAGGTCCAGCGGGGCAGCGGTAGCCCGGGCGGGCCCGACGGGCCGGGGTATCCTGCGGTTTCCCGGCGCTGGCGCGATGGGTTGAAGCGGCACTAGCTTGCCGGCCGTGTCGTCCCTGCACCCGTTGCCCGAGGGCAGCGTCACCAGCCCGAAGGGGTTCCTCGCGTCCGGCGTGCATGCCGGCTTGAAGGACGACGGCTCCGCGGATTTCGCGCTCCTCGTCAGCCAGCATCCCTGCACGGCCGCCGGCGTCTTCACGCAGAACCGGGTGCGCGCGGCGCCCGTGGTGTACGACGAGTCGGTGCTGAACGAACGCCCCGGGCGCCTGCGCGGCGTCGTCATGAACGCACGGGTCGCGAATGCGTGCACCGGCGAGCAGGGTCTGGCCGCAGCGGCCGACATGGCGCGCGCAGCCGAAGCGGCGCTGCAGCTCCCGGCCCGCTCGATGCTCGTGCTGTCGACCGGCGTGATCGGCGTGCCACTCCCCATGGACAAGATTGCGGCGGGGATCGCTGCGGCGGGGCCTCGGATGACTGCTGACGGCGGCGTGAGCGCCGCCCGGGCCATCATGACGACCGACACGCGGCCCAAGCACTGCGCGGTCCGTGTGGAGGCGGCGGCGGGCGCGGTGACCGTAGGCGGGATTGCCAAGGGCGCCGGCATGATCCACCCCAACATGGCCACCATGCTGGCGATTCTCACGACCGACGCGGCGGTGGACGTGGGGACGTTGCGCGAGGTGTTGCGGCGCGTAGCCGACCGGACCTTCAACGCCATCACAGTGGACGGGGACACCAGCACCAACGACACCGTGCTGCTGCTGGCCAACGGCGCGAGCGGAGTGACGCTGGCGCGTGATCACGAGGCCGGCCGGGCGTTCGAGGAGGCCGTGGCGCACGTGGCGCGCGAGCTGGCGTTGATGATCGTGCGGGACGGAGAAGGGGCCACGCGCTTCGTCGAGATCACGATCAGTGGCGCCTCCACGGAGTCGCTGGCGCGCGACGTGGGTCGCGCCATCGCGCGCAGCTCGCTGGTGAAGACGGCGGTCGCCGGCGGGGATCCCAACTGGGGGCGGATTCTCGCTGCGGCAGGCGCGGGTGGGTTTCCGATTGTGCCTGAGCGGTTACGGCTTGCGGTGCGGCGGCACGGGGACGGCGGCGGTTCCGGCGGTGGGTGGATCGTCCTCGCGGCGGGGGGAGCGGCGGCGTCCTACGACGAGTCCGCGGCCCGCGCGGTCTTCGCGAGCCCGGAGATCGCCATCCGGCTCGACCTGGGTATGGGCGGCGCCGAGGCGACGGTGTGGACGTGTGATCTGTCGGAGCAGTACATCCGGATCAACGCGCACTACCGATCCTGAGACAACAGGCGATGACGGGCGATCGCAGGCGATGTACGGCGATGACAGGCGATGTCAGCCTCCGTGCAATGGCCGTTGCGGTGCACAGAGGCCGAGATCGCCCGTCATCGCCTCTGATCGCCCGACATCGCCCGGTGTTTCAGCGACGGCGCGGCGGAGCAGCCTCCGGCGCATTCTGAGACAGCTGCAGCGCCCAGATCTTCCAGTTGTTGTCGCCCGGCTCCTTGGTCCACACAGCGGTGCCCTGACCCGCGTACAACGTGCGGACCTCCGCCGTGTCGGTGACATCGGCGGAGTAGCCAAACGTCGTGAGCCCGAAGCGGCCGGTGATCACATCCGCTGTGAGGCTCTGAACTGCGAGGTTGATGTTGGCCGTTCGAGCAACGAACTCCGCCTGGGCCAGCTGTTCATCCCTCCAGCCGCGGGTGCGCCGGCCGCTGGGCCGCGCCACGGTGACCTCCGGTCCCTGGTAGTAGAGCCCCGCGAGCGAATCGGTGTTCTTGGCGTTCATCGCCCGTTCCCATTGGCGCAGGCGGTCGTGAAGCGCCTGCTCTTCGACCGCCCGGTCCTGCATGGAGAGTTGGTCGGACTGCCCGGCGCATGCCGAGAGCGCCATCGTTCCGGCCACCGCAATCACCCTGGACCACCGCATGTTTCCCTCTCAGTTCCCGTCCACGGCGGTATAAGGTAGGGCCGGGGACTGGTGCGTCAATGCAACGGTCAGCAGGCGGTGGTCCGCACTCAGGGCAAGCCGCCCCCAGACGAGCGGGCACAAGCATCGACCGCACTCGTGAAACGGGCGCGCTGAGCCGGTGGGCTTGGCCGACGCTGCGGTGAAGCACGGTTGGGGGCCTGGCCTCCGAGGGGGCCGCGCCGTACAGTATTCCGTTCCGTGACTGGCGGTACATGCGGCGCCCGAGCTTGAGCGACATCCAACACGCCCTAGCGGGCCGCTACGAAGTGGACCGGCAGCTGGGCCGCGGCGGCATGGCGACGGTGTACCTCGCCGTTGACCGTGTGACCGGCCGGCAGGTAGCGGTCAAAGTGCTGCTGCCCGAGTTGGCCGTGACGGTGGCGGCCGACCGGTTCCAGCGCGAAGTCGCCATTCTTTCCAAGTTCAGTCACCCGAACATCCTCCCCCTGCTCGACTCCGGGGCGGACGGGTCGTTCGTGTATTTCGTGATGCCGTACGCCCACGGCGACTCGCTCCGCGCGCTGCTCAACCGGGAGCCGCAGCTGTCGGTGGACCGCACGCTGGCGATTGCCCGCGACATCGCCGCGGGTCTCGACTACATGCACGCGAACAACGTGGTGCATCGCGACATCAAGCCGGAGAATGTGTTGTTCGATGAGGGCCGGGCGGTCCTGTGTGATTTCGGCGTGGCGCGGGCGATCGTGGCGTCCACCGGCGACTCGATTTCCTCGAGCGGGCTCATCATCGGAACGCCCGCATACATGAGCCCGGAGCAGGCAGAGGGCCACAGTGATCTCGACGCGCGGAGCGACATCTACTCGTTCGCGTGCCTTATCTACGAGATGCTGGCGGGCGAGCCGCCGTTCACGGGGCGGACGGCGCAGGTGGTGATCGCAAAGCAAGTTAAGGAGCGGCCGCCGAGCCTAGGAGTGGTGCGGCCGGACGTGCCCGCGGATCTCGGCGCTGCGCTAGAGCGGGCTTTGGCCAAAGACCCCAAAGCGCGCCCGCGGTCTGGGAGTGAGTTGGTCACACGGTTCTAGGCTCGGCAAGCCGATTCCATACCGCGCACAAAAACGTCTCGGACCCACTCCCGTGAAGAAGAATCACTGGGCGAGGGGCACGCATCTCATGTGCGGACGTCCCAGGCCAGCGCGGTAACAATGGGTGGGTTAGAGAGTTGGCCGGGGTGCGGGGCCGAACACGGATTCGGTCCAGCCGGCCTCCTAGCGGTGGTCCCCGCCACGCTCCATCTTGGTGCTCATCCTCAGGGCGGGATCTTCATGCGAAACGAGTCGACCGGATGAAGCGTGCCGGGCTGCGGGGCAGCGTCACGCGTCGGCGAGTCCTCCCAGCAGCACTGCTCGTTACAACTGCCTGCTGCAACAACCGGTGCACGGGAGAGCGATGCGAGCCCGATCCCCAACCGACAATTGGTGAGATCGCAATCGTTCCGCCTGCTGTGCTGGCTGGCGCCAATCAGGTGGTCGAGCTACGAGCGCAATTGTGGGATCAAGATGGGGTCAGCCTCCCCGAGTGGCGGGCGGCGAGCGTCTCCTGGACGATCGGGGCGACGTCGCAAGTCGGGGCCAGGATCCCGGTTCGAGCACCCGCAGGCCCCGGGTCGATGTCCGTCGTTGCGTCAATCGACGGCCACCAGGCGACAGCCACCGTCACCGTTGTAGCGGCAGCTAATCCGTCGGGACTCGACCGAATTGTCGCTAACCCGTCGAGCGCGCCACTCGTCGCGCTCGTGGACGGGATGGCGGGCTCAACGTGGCGGAGCGACACGCTGATCACGTTTGTAGACGAGGGGCTGCTCGATGCGTTTGGCCCTGCCTGCGCAGGCGCCGCGCCGTGCGGCGAAGTAATCCTCTTTGGGGCCACGCAGGAGGTCGGCTACATCGACCACACTTCTCAGGCCGAAGCCGCCGTGACAGCCAGCGAAACCGACATCGGGGCGGTTAACGTCACCGCTCGATTGAAGTGGTCGTCCAGTGAAGACACGGTGACGTTCAGAAGCGTCCGCCTCCGAACGGAGACGGCATGGGAACCGCTCAACTCGCCTATCAAAGTGCCGCTCACCGTGTGGATCGCAGCCGCGGGCGGGACCCTGACCGGCACGAGCACCGCAGACGCGGAGTGTCCACCTGATGGCGACCTGGTGGCATGCGTGGTAAGCAAACACCTCGATGTCGCCTCCGAGCTGTACGCCGCCGCACTATCAGGGATCGTGTTCGGAGCGACCGTGATGATCGGCGATCCGACCGACATTGCGTTCTCGCTTCCGCTGGCACTGGGAGCAGGATGGAAGTGTCCTGTAGAGGTTCGATCGCAACTCGATGGGATCGTCGCCTCTGCCGGGGCGAACCCGATGGTCGTGTTCAGGAAGTCGAGTTTCAACGCGTTCTATGTCCAGGGGATTAGGAAATACGTTGGTGAGAATCCTTGGCCGGAGGAGCCCCCAGGTTTCGCCTGTCCACCAGACGATAACGGCGTGATCATCATGGTCGCGTGGGCTCCGAACGACTACGCAACCCTGCGCCACGAACTCGGTCATGCCCTGGGGTTGCTGCAGCCCAGCGCGGGCCATACGATCGGGCTCAATGGATTCGACGCGAGCAACATCATGTGGTCGTACGACAGCCCGGACGTCACCGCGCCCCGCTCGCAGCTTTCTCTCGGCCAGGCGTTCAGGCTGAGCGCCCATGATTCGGCTTGGGTCAATCGTGCCGGGCTCAGAGCCGGAAGGACCAAACACTGCCAGGAGTCGTTCCAAGCAGACGGTAACCTGCAGGTCGACGTCCCTTGCCCTCGCCTGGGCCGACAACTCGTGGCTCCACCGTGACCGGAGGCTGGTGGGGACCACTAGTGAGCATCGTGCTCATTACGGCCTGCGGCCTGACGCCGGAGGAGTACGAGGCGATTGACGCCTGGCTACACTGCACCGAGTGCATCGACGGTGAACGCGCCAGGGTCGATTCTATCGGCGAGCGAGCGGTGCCGACCATCGCCCGGGCCCTCATTGGTCCGTCAGACGGACGGATCCGGATCATGCGCCAGAAGCTCGAAGCGGACTATCAGTCGTTCGGAAACACCGCCCTCACGGCGGACCAATACATCGATAGCGTGATGCTCCGCAATTTCGTGGCAACGTACCAGAAGCGAGCGGCCATCTCACTAGGTGACGTCGGAGGCGACCGCGCTCAGCGCGCCCTGCAAGCGGCATTGGATTCAGGCACGCAGCGAGGCTATCGAACAGACGTAATCGCGGTCATCACTGCGGTACACGCAGGCTTCGGGAAGCCGGAATTCACCGGTGTAGTGAGCGCCATCGGCGTTCGGTTCAACGACACGGTGAAGGTGCGTGAGGGCGGTCAGGCGTGGGACGGTGACGAGACGGTCGTCCTGAACGGCGCGCCGTTCCCCCGAGATCTCGTGGTCAACCGATGGGAAGACTCCCTCAGCTTCGTGGCGGTAGGTGGGGCGGGGACCTATCTCCTGTCCATCACTGGCCTGGGCTCGCCGACCGATACGCAGGTCGCCCCGCTCGACATCGTTTCTGTCCGCTACGAAGCGCACCCGGCTGCAACGGCCCCGCTAGTGACCCCACCGGCCTCGCTCCATCTGGCCCTGCCCACTCGTCCCGGTGACTCCACCGATTACTTCAAGTTTCAACCCCCTGCCCAGCTGAACGTGACCGCCACGGTGGAATCTCCGGGCCTCGAAGCTCCGTCCTTGGCGTGGTTTGAATGTGGTCCGCAGGGCCTGGCCCCCGTCGGACCGCCGGGCACGCTCGGCGGCGTCGTGGTGAACGAGACCGGCACCCCGGCTAGCGGGGCCGAGGTCAGAATCGCCGGCACTGCCGTCGGCGTCGTCACTGACGGTCTGGGGCGATTCTCATTCGTCTCCCCTTCGTCTGGACTCGGCCTCGTTGGTGTTAGGGTGTCCTCCCTCGGCTATCGAACGTCTGAGTATCGCCTGCAGGTTGGAGAGGGGGCGGCTCGCGTCGCACTCGTTCCAGGGAACGCGACCGAAGCAACCGGACGCACGTTGCGTGTTTCCGGGGTCTCAGTCCCGGCCGGAGAATGCTGGCTCTTGCAGGTTGGCGTCCGGAGCGGAGGCGCCGTGCGAATCATCAGACTACAAGTCACGTCACCCTGACGTTGCAAACCGGTCACACCGAGGCGGAGGAGCTGGCGGGCAGGCTCCGCGAGGCCCTCGGCGACCGTTATACCCTGGCAGGCGAACTCGGGCGCGGTAGTATGGCCATCGTGTACCGGGCCTTCGATCTGCGCCACGGTCGGGACGTCGCCATCAAAGTCCTGCGGCCTGAATTACGGATGACGGTGACCACTGATCGATTCCTCCAAGAGATCCGCATCGCAGCGCAATTGCAGCACCCTCACATCCTGCCCTTGCACGACTCCGGGCACGCCGCCGGCCTGTTGTACTACGTCATGCCGTACGTCCAGGGCGAATCGCTGCGGCAGCGGTTGGTGCGCGAACAGCAGCTGCCGATTGCCGAGGCCATCCGTATCGTCCGCGAAGTGGCCAGCGCCCTGGCATATGCGCACGACCAGGGTGTGGTCCATCGTGATATCAAGCCCGAGAACATCCTGTTTTCCTCGGGTCAGGCGATAGTCACCGACTTTGGCATCGCTCGCGCGATTGTGGAAGCCGGCGGCGAACGGGTCACGGAGTCCGGCTTGGCCGTGGGAACGCCCGCCTACATGAGCCCCGAGCAGGCCGGCGGCGAAGCACGGGTCGACGGCCGAAGCGACATCTACGCACTCGGCTGTGTCCTTCACGAGATCCTGGTGGGTGAACCGCCGTTCACCGGGCCCACGCCACAAGCTGTTCTCGCCAGGCACATGCATGAGCGCCCACCCTCGCTGAGCGTGGTGCGGCCACAGGTGGCCCCGGAACTAGAGGAGATCGTCAACCAGGCCCTCGCGAAGATCCCTGCCGATCGATTCTCCAGCGCCGCTGAGTTTGCACAAGCGCTCTTCCTCGTGGAGGATACCGCCCGCCTCCGGCGTCTGCGAACCCGCCGGAAACTGGCACGCTTCGCGATCGCCGGGACCGTCGCCGCGGCGGGTGGGCTCGGCCTGTGGCTCACACTGCCCCGCGGACAGCCACGCTTCGATCCGAACCGGGTCATCGTCTTCCCGCTGGTTGAGCGAGGGTTTGCGACCGCCGAGTCCGGTGTTGGCTATGATGTCGCGCTCATGATCGGTGCAGCGCTCGAACACACGGATCCGTTGAAGTGGATTGATGGATGGCAGTATCTGGACGAGCGGCGCCGCTCGGACGTGGGTCTGCTGACCCTCCGCGCCGCCCGGGCCACTAGCAGGGAGCGGAGAGCACGCTATTTCCTCGAAGGAGTAGTTCGTCGAGACGCCGACTCCGCGGCCGTAGTGCTTCGACTTCACGACGCAGCGGGGGATTCAGTCATCTCGCAAGAGACCGCGACGGGCGCGGCTGGCGGCGTGCCGGCCTACCAACTCGGTCTCACGGCCATCCGACGGCTCCTCCCAAGACTACTCGCCCCGGACCGAGGAATCGAACTCGGTCCGCTAAGCAACCGCAGACCGGCGGCGATTGCGCTGTGGATTCAGGGCGAGCGTGAGTACCGCCGCGCCCAGTTCGCCCCCGCCCTGGGGTTGTATCGCCGAGCCGTGCACGAGGACTCGAACCTCGTGTTCGCGGCGGTGAAAGGAGCACAAGCCGCCAGCTGGATCCACTCCCTGACGGAGGCGAAGGAGCTTCTGGCCGTGGCTTTGGCTCGGGACACGCTGCTCCCCCTTCGGTACCGCTCCTTTGCGCGGGGGCTCCAGGCGTATCTCACAGGGGAGGCGGATTCCGCGCTGGTCTGGCTGGAGCAGGCCCTCAAGACTCAAGGCGAATGGGAAGAAGCGTATACCGCCCTAGGCCAACTTTTCCACCAGTTGTTTCCGTCTCGAGCGCCGTTGGACTCCCTGGCTGAAGCCGCGTTCACGGCGGCGTTATCGGTCGACAGCAGCTTCACTCCACCAATGTTCCACCTGCTCGACATTGGACTCCGACGAGGAGACACGCGTCGAGCGCGTTCCTTGATGGAACGCGTCCGGCGGGCCGACCCCGACAGCACCCTGGAGCGCAGAGCCACGATCATGCTCGAGTGCGTCGAGCGCGGTCCGAACGACGTCGACTGGGAGGCATACGCCCGGAGCAACATGATCGCCCTGCTCTCTGGGGCAAAGGCCCTGTCCGTTTCGGGAGCGCAACCGACATGCGGGGAAGCAGCTTTTCGGGCCATTCTCGCCGGCGACTCAGCCGCGTACCGCTGGGGAGCGTTGCTCGGGCTCAACGGCTTGATGGCGGCTCAAGGTCGCACCGCTGAGGTCACTTCGTTACTGGATTCCGCGATCACAGCCGGGACGTCGCAAGCGCTCTGGCTCTACGTACTGAATGCCGCAGCCGGACTCCCCGTCCGGGCACGGGCGGCGGCCATGGAGGCATTCGCGCGCCAGCGCTATGGAGACGCCTATCAAGGCGCCGGGCCGCACACCGCGTGGCTGCTCGGAATTTGGCACGCGGGCTTCGGGAGCATAGAGGCGTTAGCCAGGCTCCACCGCGACCTGGAGAATCGCGCCGCCACGACGGGCTCGCGGCTGCCGCGCCTGTTGGCGGACGCCCTCGCCGGGCACCTCGCGCTCGCGCGCGGTGACACAGCGGATGCCATCGCCAGGCTCCGCTCGCTCCGGCCGAACGTCCCCAGCGACTCCCTCACCTGGTCCCTTTGGGAATCGCTGCCGGTCGAACGGTTGAAACTCGCGCGCCTATTGCTGGCTCGGGGCGAGCACGCCGAAGCCCTGCGCGTTGCGGCGGCATTCGACCATCAGCAACCCATCGTTTACCTACCGTTTCTCCCAGCGAGCCTCGCCCTACGGCTTCAAGCGGCGCAGGCCCTCGGGAGGTCCCAGCTGGCGTCGACCTATCGGATACGTCTGCTGAAGCTCGGCCGCGCCGACCTGGCCGGCCCGTCGTGAGCAACTCTCAAGAGGAGGCTGCGATGTCAACCGCGGAGAAGCTGGTCGTAGGATTCCTGGTACTTGTGCTAGCAGTGTGGAATGTCGTCCTAACCATGGAGACGGGCCAGATCAATCGCAACGGACGGGAATTGACGGCGTGGGCCAACGACTCGTTGGTCGTGGCTTGGGCTCGCCAGACTCATGCAGTAGTGTCCACGCTACACATCCAGGCTAACCCTGGCGGCAGCATGCACAACCCGCCGCCCCCGCCACCCGATTGGGAGTAGGCACTGCGCGGGCGTCTGTCGAAGCTCGGCCGCGCCGGCCTAGCTGGCCCGTACCGAGCAACTCTCAAGAGGGCTGCGATGTCAACGACTGACAACGTCGTCGTCGGATCGGTCGTGCTTGGACTCGCGAGGTGGAATGTCTACCTGACCATTGAGACAGCCCATATCAATCGCAACGGACGCGGATTGACAGCGTGGGCCAACGACGCGTTGCTCGTGGGTTGGACTTACCCAACTCACTCGGTGGTGTTCACGCTGCACAGCCAAGCTGACCCTGGCGGCAGCTCGCCCCTGCCGCTGCCCCCGCCGCCCCCTTGGGAGTAGGCAGTGCCCGAGTTTAGCTGAGCGTGTGGACAGCCCCCCGCCGTCGCGGGCCGCTGACCGGCGCCCTGGCAAGCGCCTAGAACAACGGCCCGCCCGACGGAGTGGGGCACGGCGCCTGACGTGGCCGAGCGGTAGAGCAAGCGTCACACCGAAAGCAAACGCGAATTCGGGCTCACTCCGGCGGCGGTGGGTCTCCCGGGTCGCCGGCGGGAAGACCGGCGGCCGCCTCGAGGCGAATGACGTCGTCACGCACGTCCTGCGCCCATGCGATCATGTCGCGCACCCACGCATTCAGGTGGTTCGCGTTGGCGGGATTGAAGTTGCCTTTGGTAACTCCCGCCGCTTGGCAGTTGACGTGCTCCCGGTGCCTGGCCATGACGACCTCCTTACATAGAGGTGAAGTGGTTCAGAGAAGCTCTACAAGGTCCCTTCGTCCCAGCACCACCAGTCGCCGGCGCATCGCCTCTGCTGCCCGCGCATCGCCCATCGCCTCGGCCGCTCGCATCCGCAGCGCGAGGCTCGCCGGCAAGTACATGACATACGGAACAGATGTCGGGGCGTCAAAACCCGCCGCTATTCGATAGCTCTCGGCGAACTCACCGCGGGCGAACCGCAGCTGTGCCAGAAGCAGCCGCTCGCCACCCAACGACTCCCACGGCTGCCAGGTGAGCGCGCCGCGCACCGTGTCAGGCACCAGAGCGACGAGGAGCCGCAGAGCTTCGGTGGAGTCCCCGCGCGCCAGCAGTGCCCGTGCAAGCACGGAAGACGCCATGCGCGCCTCCCGGCGTTCCCTGCTCCTGGTGGCGCGGGCCGCCAGCGTATCCGCGATCGCCTTCGCCTCGGCCCAGCGGCCACGGTGTGCCTCCCAACTCCCCAGATGCCACAGTTGAACGCTCATCGTGCCCGCCGGATTCGCTTCGTACGCCCTGCGCAGTTCTGCCGCCCCGTCGTCCGCCTCCCTCTCCAGCGCGGCGCCGGCCAACGCGCTCAAGACGTAGAGGCGCGCCGTGTACCCGGGCGCGGAAGCTGTGTCGCTGTCGAGGAGTTGCCGCAGCTGTTCAGTGCGCCCTCCCGCCACCAACAGGGCCTGCAATCCGGACAGCGCTCCCTGACGCCGGGCCCGGCCCATGACGTCGCTCGCGGTGTCGGCCGCGATGACCGCTCGCCACGCCGGTTCTGCGCACCGAGGCTGGCGCAGTCCGGCGACGGCCAGCGCCCGCCCGGCTTCCACGACCCACTGCGGTATCGTGCGAGCCAGCTCGCGCCAGTTGACCGCGTTGGGCGACTCGGCAACGCAGCGCAGCATCAGCTCGGACGGTACCAGCTCCGCGGAGTCCGGCTCCCCCTGCCGGAACTGGCGCAGCAGGCGGGTGGCCCCGCGAACATCTCCTCGGCGCAGCGCGATCTCGATGAGGTGATACAGCACGGGGGCGAAGGTGGAGTCGAGCCGATGCACCTCGTCGAACGCCGCCGCCGCCAGCGAATCGAGCGGCCCGTCACCCGGCAAGAGGTGCGTGTAGACCTCACCCAGCGCCATCCAGGCCTCGGGCCAACGCGGATCCACCGCAACCGCCTGGCGCAGACGCCCGGCGGCGGTATCCGCGTCCCCGAGCAAGTACGCCTCGAATCCAAGAGCCAGATGCCGGTCCCGTGGCGCCAGAAACCGATCGTGCGCCAGCGCCGTGCGGATGAGATCCCGGGCTTCTTGTTCCTGACGATTCCAGCTCGCCGCCTGCGCTCCCCGCACTGCCGCGAGCGCGAAGGCCGAGTCCGCCGCCACAGCGTTGCGATAGTAGTCGAAGGCCTCCGCAAACCTGGCTCTGCGGTAGGCCTGCTCACCGCGGAGAAACCGAGCGGTGGCGGTGAGGCTGCGATCGCTGAGCGCGCTGAGATCGACCGACGCCCCCGCGGGAATGAGCCTGGGCAACAAGGCTGAGGCCGCTCGCAAACCGACGGTCCAGGGGTCGGCACTCGCTGCGAACGCGATCACGATGACACTGCCGGAGTCGCCCGCCAGATCGTGCAGGCGAATGCCGACGCGGGTCGAGTCGGAGAACAGCACCCACCCGTCCACCGCGAATTGCGCGCCGGCCTGCCGGCTGATGCGCCACACATCTCCTTCGGTGACGCGGCGCGGATTCTCCCGCTGCCGCTCGTCGAGCAGACGCCATCCATCGGCGACCTCCAGGTGCTCGGCGGCGTTCAACGCGGTCAGCAGCGCGGTCGCGACGTCTTCTCCGAAGGGAGCGGCATGCTCGGCGCCGGACGAGGTGGCCAGCGGGTAGACGACAACGTGGCCGGGGTCCAGACGGGGCGGCGGAGCGACGACACCGCGCCACACCAGGAGAGCGAACAGCACGGCCACGCTCAGGCCGACCAACGTCGGCCAGCCACGAATGCGCCGCTGGGCGGCCAGCCCCGGCTCGCGCCCGAGCTCGAGTGAATCGAGCGCCGATCTGAACTCCTGCGCAGTCCCGAACCGGTCGGCCGGGACCTTGGCCAGCGCGGTCGCCACCACGCGCTCCACGGGGCCCGGCACGTTCGGCCGCACGACCCTCAGCGACGGCACGTTCTCACTGATGTGCCGCGCCAGGACCGCCTGTGGTGTGGGACCCGTGAACGGGGGCTCGCCCGCGAGCATCTCGAACAGCACGCAGCCCAACCCGTACACGTCGCTGCGTCCGTCCACCGCGCTCCCAGCCGCCTGCTCCGGACTCATGTAGGCCGGCGTTCCGACCGAAACCCCGGCACTGGTCAGCCCGCCGCCACCCGCCTCGGAAATCGCGCGGGCGATCCCGAAGTCCGTAATGACTGCGTGCTCGCTCGTCAACAGAATGTTCTCTGGCTTGATGTCGCGATGCACGACACCATGCGCATGCGCATAGCTCAGGGCCTCCGTCGTCTCTCGGGCAATGCGCAGCGCCTCGCCGAGCGGCAGCTGTTTCTCCCGCACGAGCCGGGCGCGCAGCGTCTCGCCTTCGATAAACGGCATGACGAACCACAGGAGGTTGTCGTCGGTGGCGCCGGAGTCGTACAGGGGAACGATCAGGGGATGCTGGAGCTGGGCAGCGATCTGGATCTCGCGCAAGAACCGCTCGGCCGCGAGGGACGTGCCCAGCTCCGGACGCAACACCTTCACGGCCAGCGGGCGATCGTGTCGCGCGTCCCGCGCGACGTACACGATCGCCATCCCGCCGCGACCGATCTCGCGCTCGATCTCGTACCGTCCGCCGAGTGCCCGGGTCAGCCCACTTGCGAAGTCCACCCCGCGCCTCGAAGGCTCAGGGAGGACTATCTTAGACTGTGATGCAGGTCACCGCCAGAAGATGGCCCAGGTCACAGTCCGTTAAGGCCGGATCCGGGCGGGACCACACCGTCACCTCCCTCCGCACAGGAGTCATGGCAATGCCGCGCTTCGCCTTGCTCGCCGTCCTGCTCACCGCGCTCGCCACCGCGGCTGCCGCTTCGCAGCAGGGGAGCTCCGCGAGCACATCCGTCGCGTTCGTCGGGGTCACCGTGATCCCCATGGACGTCGTGCGCGTGCTGTCAGACCAGACTGTCGTGATCCGTGACGGCCGCATCACCACACTCGGACCGGCGGCTACGATCGCCGTGCCTCCCGATGCCCGCCGCGTTGACGCCGCGGGGAAATACCTCATCCCGGGCCTCGCCGAGATGCATGCCCACATCCCCTCGCCGGATTCCGCTGGTCGCATGGACTACGCTGAGGAGGTCCTGTTCCTCTATGTGGCCCACGGCGTCACCACGATCCGCGGAATGTTGGGCCATCCCGGGCACCTGGATCTTCGCCGGCGGGTGGACGGCGGGAGCGTGCTCGGCCCTCGCATCTGGACCGCCGGCCCGTCGGCCAATCAGACCACGGCGCGCACCGCCACGGCGGGCGATTCCATCGCCCGGGTGAACAAGGCAACGGGCTACGATTTCATCAAGATCCACCCCGGCGTCACCCGGGCCGCGTTCGACGCCCTGGACGCCACAGCGGATCAGTCGGGAATCTCGTTCTCCGGGCACGTGCCGCAGGACGTCGGCCTCACGCGCGCGCTGGAAGCACGTTACGCGTCCATTGATCACCTGGACGGCTACATGGACGTGCTGCTCAAGGACGGCGCGCAGGTGGATCGCTCAGCCGGCGGCTGGTTCGGCGCCAACTGGGCCATGAGCGCGGACGACGGGAAGATCTCCGGCATCGCACGCGCCACGCGCGACGCGGGCGTGTGGAACGTCCCCACGCAAATCCTGATGGAGAGCTACGCCAGCGACGAAACCGTGGATGCGATGGCCGCGCGCGCCGAGTTGCGGTACATGCCGCCCCGCACGCGGGCCAACTGGCGGAACTGGAAGGAGCAGGCCATCCGCCAGGGTCCGCCGCCGGAAACGATGCGGCGCTTCGTAGAAGTCCGGAGGACGTTGATCAAAGCGCTGCACGACGCCGGGGCGGGGCTGCTGCTCGGATCGGACGCGCCGCAGGTGTGGAACGTTCCGGGATTCTCCGTACATCGGGAGCTCGAGGCCATCGTGCGGTCGGGGCTCACGCCATACCAGGCGCTCGAGACCGGCACCCGCAACGTCGCGCGGTTCTTCGGCGTCGAGGACCGGGCGGGCACGATCGCGGTCGGGAAGCAGGCGGACCTGCTGCTGCTCGAGGCCAGTCCGCTCACGGACATCCGAAACACGCAGCGACAGGCCGGCGTGGTGGTCCGGGGCCGGTGGCTGCCGCGCGAGGAGTTGGACGGTCGGCTCGAGCGGATCGCCGAGCGGTATCGCTCGCCGTGACCAGCGAGCGCGTGCGGCTCGATCGCTGGCTCTGGGCCGCACGGTTCTACAAGACCCGCGCCCAAGCCCATGCCGCCGTCGAGGGCGGCAAGGTGCGGATCAACGGCGTGCGCGCCAAGGCGAGCAAGTCGCTCGCCGTGGGAAACGAGTTGCGCATTCGCAAGGGTGCCTTCGAGTTCCTGGTCGTAGTGCGTTCGCTGGCAGACCAGCGCGGCCCAGCAACGGTGGCGCGAACACTGTATGAAGAAGACGCGGCCTCGGTGACCGCACGGCAGGCGCTGTCCAGTCAAATCAAGGCCCGCCCCACGCCGGTGTATGAAGGAAAAGGGCGCCCCACCAAACGGGACAGGCGGCGGCTGGATCAGTGGCACGAGGAACGCTCAGGCCGCTGACTTCACTCCGGATTCACAAACCCTTTACGGGCGGCGGCCTACGTTGCGCTTGGACCATCGGGACGTGGTCCTGCGTATACGCCCCCTGGGGGAGGGGCCGGCGCCAACACGCCGCTGAGACCGTCCTGAGGGATCCAGGCTGTCGGAGCCGGGAGCGAAGTGACGGGGGTCGTAACGACGCCAGGCACGGCAGTGCAGTAGAGATCCCAGCGTGCGCCAACCCCACGCTAGAACGGTTTCGGAACAAATATCCCCCATGCCCCCGGCGTGATCGCGAACGCCGGGGGCATGTTGTTTTCACACCGACAGGAAAAAGGCGGAACTCGTACCCGCTGCCCTATCGCCTGACGTGCTCGCGTCCCACGTCCCGGACCCCGGGGCATCCCAGGAGCGCGAGCGCCAGATCCGTTTCCTCAGCGAGCAATTCGAGCACGCGCCGGACGCCAGCTTCGCCGTCCACCGCAAGCCCGTACAGATACGGCCGACCGATCAGCACCGCGCGGGCGCCGTGCGCGAGCGCCTTGATCACGTCGGTGCCGCGACGCACGCCACCGTCCAGCAGGACCTCCGCCCGTCCCGCCACCACGTCAACGATCTCCGCGAGCACGTCGATCGTGGCGGGGACCGTGTCGAGCTGTCGCGCGCCGTGGTTCGAGACGATCAGCCCGTTCACGCCGCGCTCCACGGCGAGGCGGGCGTCCGCGGCGGTCAGAATCCCCTTCAGCAAGATCGGCAAGGCGGTCTTCGATCGCAGCCAATCCACGGCCGTCCAGGTGAGCGACGGATCCACCAGCTTGTGGATGTATTCGGCAAACGCCGCGGCCGCTGCTCCATCGGTCAGCCCGGACAGGTCGATCAGGCCTGCGAAATTCCGCGGCATCACGGTGGGTGGCAGATTGAACTCGTTCCGCAGGTCGCGCTCCCGCCGGCCGACACGCGGTAGGTCCACCGTGAGACAGACGGCCGAGTATCCCGCGACCTCGGCACGCTCGACGAACGCTTGCGTCACGGCCCGGTCGCGGTAGCAGTACAGCTGAAACCACTTGGGTCCGGTCGCTGCCGCCGCGATCTCCTCCATGCGATAGCCCGACATCGTGCTGACCACCATCACGGTGCCCGCCGCCGCCGAGGCGCGCGCCACCGCCAGTTCGCCCTCCGGATGCACCAGCGATTGAAACGCCGTGGGAGCGAGCAGGACGGGTAACGCGATCCGCGTCCCGAGAACGGTCGTGGACCGGTCCACCCCCGACACGTCCACCAGCACGCGTGGCAAGAGACGCAACCGCTGGAACGCAGCCTGGTTCTCCCGCAACGTGACCTCGTCCCCGGCCCCACCGGCGACGTAGCCGTACACGCCGGGGTCCAGCCGCGCGCGCGCGAGGATTTCGTAGTCCGTCAGGTTGATCGGTTTCATAGCCGCGGATAGGGGGCGTGCCTGTATACGCGGCGCATGGCGACCGCGTCAAGCCGACGGTAATATGGCGGCCCATGAAACAGGCCATAGCGCCGCTCCAACAGGCGGACCTCCCGCGGCGCGAGGCCGCGTTCTGGAAACTGACCGGACCCGGCGCCGTACTCTTGGGCCTTTCCATCGGCGCGGGCGAGATCGTCATCTGGCCGCGCATCACCGCCGAGTTCGGCGCGTCCCTGGTGTGGGCGGCGGTACTCGGCGTGTTCCTCCAGCTGTGGGTCAATTTCGAGATCGGCCGCTGGGCCATCGCGACGGGCGAGAGCGCCTACTCCGGATTCACCCGCATGTGGTGGGGCTTCGCGCCCGCGTTCGTGTTCTTCAACCTCGCGGGCTATCTGCTGCCCGGCTGGGCCCGGACATCGGGGCTCTCCCTCAAGGCCCTGCTGCTGGGCCCCGACCACGGGAGCCCGGACTGGTTGTGGACGGCGCTCAGTTTCGCGGGCGTAGCAGGCATTCTCTTCGGGCCACGGCGCATCTATCGCGCGGTCGAGCGTTCGATCGGCGTGATGATCGTGGTGATCGTGGTCGGTCTACTCATCGTGGCGGTTCGCGTCGCCACGCCCGATACGATCCTCCAGCTCGCCCGCGGCGCCGTGAACGTCGGCCACTTCGAGCCCCGCCTTCCGCTGAGGGAATTCTTCGGCGCCATGGTCTTCGCGGGCGCCGGCGGGTGCGCCAACCTGTTCTATGCGTTCTACCTGCGGGACAAGGGGATCGGCATGGGCGGCCGCATGACCGAGCTGCTCAACCCGTTCCGCAATCACGGCGGCGCCGCGAGTCAGACCGGGTACGCGTTCCCGGAGACCGAGGAAAACCTGCGCCGCTTCCGCGACTGGTACCGGTTCGTAGTCCGCGACCAGACGCTCTACTTCTGGCTGCTGAATACGTTCACGATCCTGCTGTTCATCCTCGGCGCGTTGGCCGTGCTGCATCCGCAAGGGTTGGTGCCGCAAGCGGGACGGCTGATGTGGGACGAGGCGGCCATCCTGGCCGACAGCATGGGACCGGCAGGCCGCTATCTGTTTCTCGTGGTCGCATTCGCCACGCTGTTCAGCACGGAAGTGGCGATCGTCGACGGCCTGGGCCGAAGTCTGTCGGACATCCTGTCCACCAGCTTCACGTTCGGCCGGCGCGCCTCCGCCGCCCAATGGTACGCGGCGGTCACGGTTTTCGTGATTCTGTTCGGCGTCGCCGTAACGCTGGTCATGGAGTACCGCGGCATCACCGACCTCGGCTTCATCTTCAACTCGGCCTACATGGGCGGCTTTGCGATGGCGGTGTACACACCGCTGGTGCTGTGGATGAACCTGCGGCATCTGCCGAAAGCGGTGCGCCCCAGGCTGATCAACGTCGTGATGGTGGCGCTTGCGGCGGCCGTGTACGTGGGGTTCGCGGTGTTCTCCCTGGCGGGCGAGCTGGGGATCGGGGGTTAGCGGATTGTTCGCACGTTGCGCAACGCGGGAGGTGGCACGCGCCCCGGCCCTACTCCTCGCCGTGGTCACGGCGATCCTGTTCTCACGCGCCTACCCCGATCGCCCACCGCTGGGCCACACGGGCGGCTTCGGCGAGCCGACATGCGCGCGATGCCATGCCGGTGCCGCGCTCAACGATCCGGGGGGCCGCCTGTCCGTCGAGGGTCTGCCGCGCGAGTATCGCCCCCAAGCAACCTATCGCCTGACCGTCACGCTCCAGCGACCGGGGATGGGAAGGGCAGGGTTCCAGTTATCGGTGCGCCACGGATCCGGGGATCTGATCGGCCGCGACGCCGGAGCGCTCAAGGCAGTAGACGATCGTGTCGCGCTCGGCGACTCGCTGGGCGTCCACTACGCTTTTCATACCGGCGCGGGCACGCGCTCGTCACTGCGCGATCGAGCCACCTGGCAGGTCGACTGGAAGGCCCCCGCCGGCGGCGCCGGGCTCGTCGTCGCACACGTCGCGGCCAACGCCGCGAATGACGACGCGTCGGAACTGGGGGACTTCGTGTATGCGGATAGCGCCGTCAGCACTAACGCGATGGCAGACGCTCCCGCTTCACCGTCGCCCCGAGGTACGGTCCCACCCGCTCCATGACCTCGAGCAGCTCTTCATCCGGGACTCGCGCCTCGGGCGAGAAGAATTCCAGGACGGCGAGGACGTCCCCATCCACGAGTACCGGGAAGCCGAACGCGCCTTTGAGGCCGATGCCCGGCAACAATTTCGCGCGCGGGAAGTTCTCATCCGCAGCCACGTCAATGATCCAGGCCGGTTTGCCGGTCTCCCACACGCGGCCCGGAAGGCCCACGCCCCTGGCGAACGTGAGCGACTCGGTCAGCTCGCGAAACGCTTCGAACCGCTGATGATCGGCGAGGTGCCACAGCCCGGCGGATCGCAGCGTGGCCTCGCCGGGGTCGCGGCGATACACGTGCCCTACCGGCCACCGGGTGAAGCCACATATCTCCGTCAAACAGCGCTGAAAGGCGTCTGCGGAGGAATCGCTCGCGTTGGCCGCCCTCCAGGATGCGTGCGGCCAGCGTCTCCAGTGCGTCGCGGCGGACCCGGGCCGCCTCGGCGAGCTTCTCCCGCGTGATGTTCTCGAACGCAACGCCGACGCACCGATCTGGCAACGGGAATGCGAACACGGCGAAGACGCCCTCTCGCATTCTGGCGTCGCCGTACGGGACCTCACCCAGATCGCGCGCTTTGCCCGAGAGTGCCACCTCGGCCAACTGGGCAGCGATACCGAGCGGCACCGCCTGGGGGAACGCCTCGGCCATGGTCCTGCCCATCACTTGATCGAGCGGCACCCCGGTAGCCTCGGCAGCCGCAGCGTTCGACGCGATCAGGCGCAGCGAACCCGGGTCGGCGGGGTCCTCGAGCCGCCACACTTTGAGGCCGTGCGGGAGGCTCTCGAAGACGCGCTGATAGACGTCGGCGGGAGCTTGACGGGCCCGGTGGGCCCCGGATCGCTTGCGCGCAGGCATGATGCCGGACTCGATGCGTGTGCAATATCCTCCACCCCGCGACGCCCTAGCAAGCGCCCGCCCGGACCTTCATACTCCGCCCTCCCGTCAGGAGGCCACCGTGAGAACTCTCGTGTCGTCCTTTGCCGTTGTGCTTGTCGCCACCGGGACCGCCGGCGGCCAGGAACCGGCCCCGCGTATCGAGTCCATCCAGGCTCGTGACCTGCGGGCGGATCTGTTCTTCCTCGCCGGCGACGGCATGCGCGGCCGGCTGACGAACACGCCGGAGAATCGGCTCGCCGCGGACTTCGTGAAGTCGCGGTTCGAGCGGCTGGGACTCGCGCCGGCGGGTCCCGCTGGGTCCTACTACCACGCCTACAACCTGATGACCGCGACGCTCGGCGCCGAGAATCGCCTCACGGTCACCACGGCGGACCCGGTGGAGCTGCGGCTCGTCACGGGGCAGGACTATTACCCCGCGCGCTTCAGCGCCAGCGGGCGTGCAGCCGGCAGCCTCGTGTTCGCCGGGTTCGGCATCACGTCGCCGTCCCTCGGGTACGACGATTACCGCGGGGAGCAGGTGAAGGGCAGCGTCCTGCTCGTGCTCAATCACGAGCCCGGGGAGTCCGACCCGCAGAGCCCGTTCGACGGCGTCGTGACGGCGCAGGCGGCCAGTCCCCTCGAGAAGGCGCTCGCGGCCCAGGCAAGAGGCGCGATCGGCATTCTCTTCGTGGCGGACGTGCACAATCACGCCGGCCCGGACGATTTCGAGGCCGAGGCGCGGAATTACTGGCCGGCGGAGCCGCCGCGCATCGGCCAGTTCACGATCGCCGCGTGGATGGAACGGGTCCGCATACCGGCGGCTCAGGTCTCGCCCGCGCTCGCCGAGATCTTGCTGCGCGGTACGGGGCGTACGCTGGCCCAGCTCGCGCAGGCTGCCGAAACCCCTCGCGGCCTGACGCCCATCCCCGTTCCCGGCGCCCGCGTCGATCTCACCGCGTCCGTCAACCGGCACATCGTGCCCGACCGCAACGTTCTTGCGTTGATCGAAGGGACGGATGCGCGGCTCCGGGAGGAGTGGGTGATCGTGAGCGCGCACTTCGACCACAACGGCGCGAGCCAGGAGCAGACCTTCAACGGAGCGGACGACGATGGCTCAGGGACTGTGGGCCTGCTGGAAATCGCCGAGGCGTACGCGCTGGCGGCGCAAGACGGACGCAGGCCGCGCCGCTCTGTGTTGTTCGCGGCCTGGAACTCCGAGGAGCGCGGCCTGCTCGGCGCGTGGGGGTACGTGGAGGCCCCTCGTCACCCGCTCGAGCGCACCGTGGGCGTGCTCAACATGGACATGATCGGGAGGAATGAAGAAGTCCCCGTGGGCGGCGGGGCCCGCTTCCGCGGCCTCGAGTTTCAGACCGCGGAATCCAACAACAACGCGGTGAACATCCTGGGATACTCGCGCACGCCGGACCTGTGGGCGGTCATCCAGCGGGCCAACGCGAACATCGGCCTGGAGCTGAAGCCCAGATACGACAACAACGCGTCGAACCTTCTCCGCCGCAGCGATCACTGGCCGTTCCTGCAGCGTGGCGTGCCCGGCGTGTGGGTCCACACCGGCCTGCATCCGGACTACCACACGCAGTACGACCGGCCGGAGAAGATCAACTACGAGAAGATGGAGAAGATCGCGCGGCTGGTGTACCAGGCGAGCTGGACCCTGGCGACGCAAGACGGCCGGCCGGGAATGGCGGCCAGGCCGGTGAGCCCATGACACGGGCGATGGCGGGGGATCGCGGGCGATGGCCGGCGAGCTTGACCGGTGGCGTCGCCTGTCATCGCCCGCCGTCCGGCCTACGTAGCCGGTTCGGCGTCGATGTCTTCGGATTCCACGACCACCGTCCCCGTCCACTCCCGGCCGGCGAGCCGCACCATGGTCTGAGCGACCAGGCGAGCGTGTACGGGGCGATAGCGCCGCAGCGGACCGATCATCAGCGGGCCAGCGACGAGGGCCGCCGCGCCGGCAACCCGCTCTCCCAGTCGCGGCGGGTGGCGTGGGCCGAGCAGCAGGGACGGCCGCAGAATGACCAGGCTTTCGAACCCGACCCGCCGGAGTGCGTCTTCGGCTTCTCCCTTCACCCGGCTGTAGAACACGCGGGAGCGGCGGTCCGCGCCGAGCGACGAGACCACGGCAAAGCGGCGGGCGCCCCCACGGCGAGCGAACCGCGCGAACGACACGACGTAATCGAAATCGACTTTGCGGAACGCCTCGCGCGACCCAGCCTGGCGCAGTGTGGTGCCGAGACAGCAGAACGCGTCGTCGGCCGGGATAGGCGGTTCCTCCGTGTCGAGCCGGGAGAAGTCCACGATCCGCGCGGCGAGCTTCGCGTGATCGCGGCCGAGGGGCCGCCGCGACAGGACGACTACCGACGCGTACGTCGTCGAAGCCACCAACTCGTCGAGACAGTAGGCCCCCACAAGGCCCGTAGCCCCGGCGATCAACGCCCTGCGCGATGCGGCGGACACGAGTACGAAGCTAATGGGCTCTCAGGTTATCTTGAGGGCCACTCATACCGGAGGCCCGTGTGGCGCTGAGCAAGAAGATGCAGGACGCTCTGAACGACCAACTCCAGCGCGAGTTCCATTCCGCGTATCTCTATCTGTCGATGTCCGCGTATTGCTCCGCTGAGAATCTCCCGGGGTTCGCCAAGTGGATGCGGTTGCAGGCTCAGGAGGAGGTCGGTCACGCGATGCGGATCTTCGACTATCTCGACGATCGCGCGGGCCGCGTGGTGCTGCAAGCCGTCGAGCGGCCCCCGTCGCAGTTCAAGTCTCCGCTGGAGGTCGTGGAGGGCGTGCGGAAGCACGAGGAGGGGGTGACGGCATCGATTCACAAGCTGTACGCGATCGCCCAGGCGGAGGCCGACTACGCCACGCAGACCTTCCTCCACTGGTTCATCACGGAACAGGTCGAGGAGGAGAAGAGCACGACACAGCTGGCCGAGCGGCTCTGCATGGCCGGCGACAACAAGGGCGCGCTGCTGTTGCTGGACCGTGAAGTCGGGACCAGAAGCTCCGCAGAATGATCACGTCGATAGCGACCTGTGGCATCCAGGCGACGGAGCGATCCTGGCCGCCGCTCGCGTTCCTCGTTATCGTGAGACCTTCGCCCAACGTCGGGACTTGATGCATCGCGGACCAGCTGAGAGACGAGCGCTTGTCGTCCTGCTCGGCGTCGCCCTCACGGCGTGCGCCGAGCCGGATACGCCGTTTCAGGTCGCGGTCACGCCGGGTACGGTCTCGTTAGCCGCGCTCGGCGAGACCAAGCAGCTCACGGCCAAGGTCACCAACGAGAAGGGCAAGGACCTCACCGGCGCCATCGTCACGTGGTCCTCCAGCAGCGCGACGGTCGCGGGCGTGGACGCCGCAGGCATGGTCACGGCGGTCGGCAACGGATCCGCGCAGGTCACTGCCACGGCCGGCACGGTCTCGGGATCGGCGACCGTGACCGTGGCGCAGGTCCTCGCGTCCGTGGAGGCGACGACGGGCGCGTCACAATCCGGCCCCGTTGCCCAGGCGCTGCCCACGCCCCTGGCGGTCCGCATCCGGGACTCGCGCGGCAACGGCGTCGCGGGAGTGGCGGTCACGTTTGCCGTGAGTCCGGACGGCGGCACCGTTTCGTCGTCGAGCGGCACCACCGGCAACGACGGCCAGGTCTCGACCACGTGGACCTTCGGCACCAAGGCAGGGTCGCACCAGGTCACGGCGAACATTACTGGGAGTGCCACGACCGTCGTATTCACGGGAGCCGCAACGCCCGGACCTGCCGTGGTGCTGTCGAAGGTGAGCGGCGATAACCAGTTCGGCTACAAGGCCTCCAGACTCCCGCAGCCCGTGGCGGTGCGCGTCAGGGACCAGTACGCGAACGGAATTCGCAGCTACTTGGTGACATTCGACCTGGAAACCGGCGGCGGTGCACTTGATTCTGAGACCGTGTTCACCGACACCGCGGGCGTGGCGCGCACCACCTGGGTGTTGCCGAACGCCCTCGATACAGTCACGGCCACTGCGAGCGCACAGGGGCCCGGCGGAACTCTCGCAGGTAGCCCGCTCACGTTCACGGCCATCGCCCACGGGCTGCGCGTCACGAGCGTGTCGCCGAGCCCCCTGATCGAAGGCCAGCCGGCCGTCCTCATGGGCGAAGGGTTCGACCCGACGGCGGCGAACAACGCGGTGACGGTTGGCGGGGTCGCCGCGACGGTCACCGCGACGACGCCGACTCAGCTGGACATCGTCGTGCCCTCGAGCGACTGCCAGCCAACCCGGAGCGCCAGCGTCGTGGTCACCGCCGGTGGATTCCCGTCGGCGCCCGTCGCGACCACGGTGAATCCGGCGGCGCCGGTCAGCCTCGCCGTCGGCCAGCAGTTGATCGTGCGGGATCCCACGCAGTTCTGTTTCCAGTTCCCCAAGACGGCCGCGCAGGAGGTTTATCTCATCGGCGTGCAGTCGACATCGGAAACGGTCACGGACCTGACGCCAATCACGCTGGCCGCGACGTCGGCGGCCCCAGCGACCGCGCCGCCGGCCGTGGCTCGAACGGCGCCCGGAATCGAGGCGGCGCCGGTTGACCTCCGACGGCTCCGCCGGATCATGCGGCACCGCGCCGCTGAGTTGGCTCAGCGCGAGGTCGATCGCGCGGTGTTCGAGGCCGGTTCTCGCCTGCCTCGGGCCCCGGCGGCTCCGTCGGCGATCGTGGACTCGCTGAAGAACGTGGGCGACACCGTCTTGGTGCGCTGGCCGGCGGGCGGCGGATGCACCAACTATGCCGAGTTGAAAACGGTGGTGCGCGCGAAGGGCCAGAAAGGGATGCTCCTGCACGATGTGGCCAGCCCGAGCGGGGGATTCGACGCGTCGCACTTCACCCAGTTCAGCCAGGATTTCGACGCCAAGTATTACGCCAACGACGTCGCGTACTTCGGCGCCCCGCCAGACGCCGACGGCAACGGCCGCGTCGTCCTGGTTTTCACGCCCGAAGTGAACAAGTTCAACGCACTCGGGCGCATGATCTCGTGCGACCTGTTCCCGCGCAGCTCGCACCCGGCCAGCAACGAGGGGGAGTTCTTCTACGCGGCCGTCCCGGACCCCGCCGATTCGTTCTTCGTGGCCGATGCGGTGGCGCTCATGCCGGGCACGCTCACGCACGAGCTGGTCCACGTCATCCAATTCACCGGGCGACAGACAGCGGGCGGTCCGTTCCCCTCCACCTGGATCGCGGAAGGTCAGGCCGTCCTTGGCGAGGAGATCGTAGGCCACGCGGTCGAGGGACGCTCGCCGGGTCAAAACTACGGGCTGCGAATCGCGATCAACCTGGATGATACCAGCTCGATCGATTGGTACTTGTGGCCCGTCGTCATCGATCTCGGCCTGTACTTCGGGTGGGACCCTGTGAGCACGCCCGGCAATTTCGACGGCCGTGTAGCTCAGGCGCCGCACGAATGCAGCTGGCTGGAGTTCAAACCGCCCAACCCGGGACCGTGCGTCGGGGGACGGGACCCGTACGTGGCGTGGGCCATGCTCCGCTGGCTCTCCGACCGATTCTACACGCCCGCCACCGAGTCCGGGTTCCACAAGGCGATCATCTCCAGTACGCAGAACGGCTTCGCGATGATCCAGTCCCTCATCGGCGTGCCGATGGATTCCCTCCTCGCCCAGTTCGCGGCCATGCTGTACGTGGACGACCGAGACGACATGACCGCGCCCGCCGCGGCCGCGCTCCGGATGTCCAGCTGGGACCTCTTCAACATCTTCTACGAGACAGACCCACAAACCAACATCCGGCTACGCACGGCCCTCCGCCTGCAGCCCGCGGCCGTGACGTACAGCACATTCACCCGCAGCGCGCGCGTCCGCGCGGCGTCCACCTACTACGCCGTCGTCTCAGGCTTCAACCGGGAAGCCACGGCCATCCGGGCCCGGGACGGCGCCGGCGCGCCGCTACCGCCGTGGATGCGGTCCTGGATTGTGAGACTGCAGTAGAAGGGCGACAAGGGACGACGAAGGGCGACCGGACCGGGCGACCGACGCAAGACGCGTCGTCGCCCTTTGTCGTCCCCAGTCGTCTCCCGTCGTCCTATCGCCGGCCGTCGTCACGCTGCGTCATTCGCCGCCAAACGAAGTAGACGGGCACGCCGAGCGCCACGATCATGAGCCCCGGCCACGTGTACTGCGGTTTCTGGACCAGCAGGTTGAGGCACACCAGGCCTGTCAGCAGCACGTAGAGGGCGGGGAACCACGGGTAGCCGAACGCCCTCACCGGCCGTTCGAGTTCCGGCCGCCGCACCCGCAGCGCGAACAACCCCGCCACGGTGAGCATGTAGAACAGCACCGCCGCGATGATCACGTAGTCGAGCAACTGGGAGTACGTGCCCGACAGGCACAGCACCGACGTCCAGACCAGTTGCGCCACGAGCGCCCAGGCCGGCGTCTTGTGGTCCCGGTGGAGCTCCCCTGCTGAGCGGAAGAACAGGTTGTCGCGCGCCATGGCCCAGTACACCCGGGCGCCGGCCAGAATCAGCCCGTTGTTGCAGCCGAAGGTCGAGATCATGATCGCGGCGGCCATGACGGACAGGCCGGCCGTCCCGAACATCGCCTGGAGCGCCGCCGTCCCCACGCGGTCCTGCGGCGCGTGGGCGATCCCGTCGGCGGGAAGCACGCTGACGTATGCCAGGTTGGCCAGCACGTAGAGCGACGTCACGACCAGCACACCGACCGCCATGGCGAACGGCAGGTCCCGCGTGGGGTTCTTCATCTCCCCGGACGCGAAGCCGACGTTGTTCCACGCGTCCATCGAGAACAGCGACCCCACCATCGCCGCGCCGATGAGCGGCAACAGGCCCAGGGAGAATCCACCGGCGGGCCACAGGTTCCCGCCGAAGTTGGCCGCGATCGCTTCGGTCTGCCGGCCGATCGTGAGCCCCAGCACGATGAGCGCGGCGAGCGCCGCCGTCTTGATGACGGTGAGCGACGTCTGGATGATCGCGGCCGTGCGCACACCCTGCACGTTGATCCACGTGAGGATCACGATGGACGCGATGGCGAACAGGCGCTGCGGCGAAATCCCGACCTGGATCGGGCCGCTCGGCAACGTCATGGTGAAGCCGAGGAAGACCTCCGGCGAAAGCGCCGGGACGAACACCGCCGTGAACCGCGCGAACGCCACGGCCACGGCGGCGATCGTGCCGGTCTGGATCACCATGAAGAGCGTCCAGCCGTAGAGATAGCCGAACAACGGCGAGATCCCTTCGCGGAGATAGACGTACTGGCCGCCGGCGCGGGGATACATGCCCGCGAGCTCGCCGTACGTGATGGCGCCCATGAGCGTGACCAGGCCGGCCGTCGCCCACACCGCGAGCAACAGGCCGGGGGCCTGAACCTGCCGCACGATATCCGCGGACACGATGAAGATCCCGGAGCCGATCATGGACCCCACGACGAGTGCCGTGGCGTCGAGGCGGCTGAGTGCCTTGACGAAGTCCGGTTGTGCGCGCGATGGCGTCACCATGGTTGGGACCGCGCGGATTCGGGCAGGCGACGAAGGTCGACGAAGGGCGACGATGGCCGACGACGGCAGCCCCCGTCGGCCGTCATCGCCGGTCGTCGGCTGACGTCGGCCGACGATAGGCCACCTTCCCGCCGACAATCGTGTACATCACTTGGGCCGTAGGAATCTCCGCCTCAGGAACGGTCATGATGTCCTTGGAGAGCACCGCGACATCGGCCAGTTTGCCCGGCGACAGCGAGCCCTTGATGGCCTCCTCGAACGCCGAATACGCGGCCGCGAGCGTGTAACTCCGCAAGGCCTCTTCCCGCGTCATCCGCTGCTCGGGATAGAAGGCGGTTCCCTCCCTCGTCATGCGCGACACCGACGCGTAGAAGCTCGCGAGGGGGCTAATGTCCTCGACCGGCACGTCGGTCCCGTTGGTCACGACCGCGCCGGCATCCAGCAGGCTGCGCCACACGTACGCGCCGGATTTCGACCGCTCCTCCCCCAGCCGCTTCGGTACCCAGGGCCCATCCGACGTCGCGTGCACACCCTGCATGGAGGCGATCACGCCCAGCTCGGCGAAACGCTTGATATCGTCCGGATGCAGGTGTTGGGCATGCTCGATCCGCCAGCGCACATCGCGTTTGTCCGGGTTGGCCGCGAACACTTTGGCGTAGAGGTCGAGCACCTCGCGGTTCCCGCGGTCGCCGATGGCATGCGTGTTCACCTGAAACCCGTGCTGAATCGCCAGCTCGGCGGTGCGCGTGATGTCTTCGACCGGCTCCAGCACGAGCCCGGTCGACGCCGGCATGTCCACGTACGGCTCGAGCAGCCAGGCCCCATGCGAGCCCAGCGCGCCGTCGATCTGCCGCTTGATCGAGCGCACGGTCAGGAAATCGTTCCCCTCCGCCACCATCCGGTATCGCGGCAGCTTCTCCGCCATCTCTTCGTTCGACTCGCGCCGTACCATGGCGTACAGCCGGACCGGCAGCACGCCCTCGGCCTCGAGCTTCTTGTAGAAGTCGATCGTCTCGAACGACGCCCCGGCGTCGTGGAAGCTGGTGACGCCTTTCGCCAGCGCGTCCTCGCCCGCGAGGCGCACCTGCTCGCGCAGTTGGGCTTCGACGTCCTCGGGCGTCCGCCCCGCTTCCGCCTGGTCCATGGCGCGCCCTACCAACCGCTGCGCCGTCTCGCGCAACAGGCCCGAGGCGTTTCCGCTCGCGTCGTGCACGATCTCCCCGCCCGGTGGGTTCCGCGTGCCCCGAGAGATTCCGGCTAGCTGCAACGCACGCCCGTTGACGAACGCCGCGTGCCCGCTCGCGTGGGTCAGGTATACGGGATTGTTCGGCGACACGCGGCTCAGCGACGCGTGCACCGGCACGCCGTCCACGGCGGGCTCCGGCACGCTGGTCCACTTCTCCTGATGCCATCCCCGGCCGCGGATCCACTCACCGGGCCTGGCGGATCGCGCCGCCTGCGCCACCATCGCCACGATGTCGTCCCAGCTCGTGGCCGTGGTGAGATCGAGGATCATCTTGGCGCCGCCGAGCCCCATGAAGTGCCCGTGGCCCTCGATGAAGCCCGGCACGGCGAGCTGGCCCGCGAGGTCAATGACCTCCGTGTTCGGACCGACGTAGCGGCCGATCCGCCGGTTGCTCCCCACCGCGGTGATGGTGTAGCCCGTGATCGCGATGGCCTGTGCTTCGGGTCGGGCCGAGTCCATCGTGACGATCTTGCCGTTGCGCAGGACGAGGTCGGCTGGTTCCGGGCGGGCGCAGGCCGCCAACAGGACCGCTGTGGCGGCGAGCCGCATCAGCCGCCGTTTCGATGACGGGAACATGCCTCTTACTCCAGCTTGAGTCTTGAGTGCCAGTGTGCTGAGGTCAGGGTGCCAAAGGTGGCGGCGGCGCTTACAAAGGGGCAAGGGCCGCGGCGGGGACGGGGGACCCGAGTGTGGAACTCAGATCCCCTAGGGTTCGCAGCCCCCGACACCGGGGTCACCCATCGGATGTGATCTGCCGGATCAACTCCTTCAGGACTGCGTCCGCCCGGTCAGTCGCCACCTGGCAGGTCCCGGCGGCCGCATGGCCACCCCCGCCGTAGCGCAACGCCAGCTCACCGATATTCGTTCTCGACGTCCGGTTGAAGATCGACTTCCCCATGGCGAGGACGGTGTTCTGCTGCTTGAGGCCCCACATGACGTGCAGGGAGATGCTGCACGCCGGGAATAGCGCGTACACCACGAAGCGGTTCCCGACGTAGATCGTCTCCTCCCGGCGGAGGTCGATCACGACGAGGTGCTGGTGGACGGTGGCACACCGCTCGAGCTGTTGCCGGAACAGGTCACGATGCTCGCGGTACAGGGCGACCCGCTCCGCCACGTCCGGTAACTCCAGGATCCCGTCGATGGTATAGTCCCTGCAATTGTCGATCAAATCCATCATCAACTGGTAGTTGGACACGCGGAAGTTCTTGAATCGCCCGAGGCCGGTCCGTGGGTCCATCACGTATCCCAGCAGGACCCAGCCCTTGGGATCGAGCACCTCGTCCTTCGTGAAGTCGGCTGAGTCTCCCTTGTCCACGGCCGCTAACATCTCTTCCGACACGGCTGGGAACGCTGGCCTGCCACCCAGGTGCTTGTAGACCACTCGCGCCGCGGACGGAGCGCCGGGATCGAGAACCAGGTTGGCGGGGGCCTTGCCGCCCGTCCGCACTGTTTCACTCGCGTGGTGGTCGAACGCCAGATGGGCTCGCGGTTGGTACGGCAAGTTGGCCGTGATGTCTCGCTCGCCGATCTCGACCTTGCCGTCCTGCACGTCCTTGGGATGGGCAAACACGATGTCGTCGATCATGTCACGCGCCTTGAGCAACACCGCGCAGATCAGACCGTCGAAGTCGCTGCGTGTTACCAGTCGGTAGCGTTGCTGGTCAGCCATGGATCGCGTCTCCTTGTGTGCGCCGTCAGGTTTCACGCGCCGCCGGGCCGGCGAATCTAGCCCCTGCGCACCACGCCTCGCCATGTCGTCGCGGGCCAGCGACCGCCGGGACGGCCCTCATCGCAAGCCTGGGTGTGGCTACATGCGGAAGGCGTACTGCAGCTTGACCAGCAGCTGGTTCGAGTCGAAGGCAAGCCGGTCGCCCAGGTCGGCGGCGTTGTGGTTGTACACCACGAACAGATCGCCCAGCGGATGAAACGTCCAGCGCAACCGCGTATTCGCGCCGAGTAGCCGGGTATCGTTGTCGTACTGCACGAAGCTGTTCAGCTGGAGGTCGGGCGAGAAGTACACGCTCACGCGCCCACGCACGATATCCTGCGTGAACACGCCGGTGGAGACCTCCCCGTCGTTTCGCTCGCCCTGGATCTCGAATGTCGCGGAGGCGGACGGCTTGAATTGCAGCGAGCCGGAGAGCTGGTGCAACGTCCCGTCGTAGAACGGGCCGAACCACCAGGTGACACGGCCGCTCACCTGTCGCTTTGCGGCGATGTCGCCTTCCAGGCGATAGCGCACCCAGTGATACGACCCCGGCGGCAGCAGCACGCCGTCGGCGATCTCGAACGGCGCCACCAGGCGCTCGCCCTCCGGCACGATGTTGAACTCGAACCGCTCCCCGCTCTCGAACCGCCAGTTGATCGGGGCCGAGAACAGCCTGTAGCTCTCCCACCGGCCGTCGAGATCGAGCACCAGGAACGGCTGCAGCTCGTGGAACAGCTGGCGGATCACCCGCCCCCCGGGCCTCAGTGAGTAGTTCAGGCCGAGGCTCCAGATCTGCACTCCGCGTCGGGAGACGAACGAGAGCGACGGGTCGAACCCGTCGCCCACACGTTTGTAGGTGAGCGCGATGTCCCACGTGTCGTTGGGATAGTCGATCTTCCAGCCCACGGCGGTCTTGTCGCCGGTGAGATCACTCCGGTTCGTCGCGAGCCCCCAGACGCCGACCAGGAAGTTCTTGTCGCCCCACAGCCGAGAGGTCTGGTAGGTCCAGTCCGTGCCCACCATCCAGCTGTCCGGCCGCCCCTCGGGGTCGCCGACCGTCGCGAGGATGCCGACCGACGACTCGCGCAGCACGTTCTGCTTGATCCGGAAGGCGCCCATCGTGGCCGCGGGAACCAGGCCTGAGTCTTCTCGCGAGCGCACGGCGAGCGCGCCGAAGTTGGTGTTGCCCGCGCGGCCGGAAAGCTTACCGCCCACGTCGAGCGGGACCTCGGTCCCCTGATACAGCCCGATCCGGCGACTGAAGAACGGCACGATGTCCGTGCGGAATCCGCCCGACAGGCCGATCCCGAACGCGAAGATGTCCGAGTTCTCCAGGAAGAAGGTCCGTTTCTCCGGGAAGAACAACGAGAACCGGGTGAGGTTGGTCCGTCTGGCGTCCACCTCGGTCTCGGCAAAGTCCGTGTTCACCGTGGCGGACAGCAGCGCGTTGGGCCCCAGTCGCTGGGTCACGTCCAGGCTGGGCTCGAGCCGGCCGGAGCGCGTGTCGGCGGGTGTGAGCTTCTCGACGCCGCTGACGATGGTCGGACGAACCGTGAGTCCCAGGCCCAGGCTGAAGTCGGGCAGGCCGGTGAGACGTCCCGCCCGCGCCGGGGAGGAGATCTTGGCGTCGCGCCGGGGGCTCGCCCAGCGGCTGGTTTCCAGCAGCCGCTGAAGCCGCCGCTGCACGTTGAAACCCCACTGCGCGAGCCCCGCGCTGAATGCCAGGCTCTGGAGGGGAATCCGGATCTCGACCGACCAGCCGGCGGGGGTCCGCGCGGTCGCCGCCTCCCAGGCGGTGTCCCACTCCCGTGCTTCCCCTTCCCCCTGGTTCGCCACCAGCGCGTCGTAGCGGGCGCCGGTTGCGTTGACGGCGAAGATGTACCCCGACCGCCCGTCGAGAAACGTGTCAAAGATCAGCTTGATGTGGTCCTCAGAGCCCAGATCGGCGTCCCGGGCCTTGGAGTAGCTCACGATGCCGGTGACGTCCGGGTCGAAGCACTCGATCCCGACCACGACGACCCCCGCGCCAGCCAGCACCCGCACGGTCGTCCTGCCCACGGGCGCCTTTCCCTCTAGCGGTTCAATGGTGACGAGGTCCTGGATCATCTCGGCGCCGGCCCAGGCTGGTTCGTCCAAGACGCCGTCAAGCCTCAGGTCGCCGTTCAGCGCGCCCGCCTGGAGCGTGGGCAGAAGAGCCTGTTGCGCCTGCGCGGGCGCCACGGCGCCGAGCATCAACATGGTCATCAACAGACGCCATGGCGCCGGGCGCCCCGGCAAGCGCGTTCTGGTTGTCACCACGTAGGGCCTCACTGGTGGCTCGAAACGGGTACGCGCGCAGTACCCGGCACGTTGCAACATCGTCAGAATACCGCGGTCGCCTTCACGAACAGCGCGTTCTCGTCGGCAGCCTGACTGCCCAGCCTCAGCGGACCGCGCTGGAAGGCCAGTTGCACGGTACCGAACGGCGGCAGGTAACGCCACACGAACACCGCCTGCATGTTTTCACGGTCACTCCCGCTGTTGGTCTGATACAGCAACCGCAGAAACAGATTGGGAGTGAAGAACTGGTTGGCGCGCACCACGTGAATCCAGGTGCTCTCTCCGTCGGGGTCTGGTTCGAGCGTGAGACGCTCGAGCTCGTACTCCACCGAAAGCTGCGCCGTCGGCTTGTACGCGGCGCTCGCGGTCCAAAGCCTGAGGGCCGAATCGAAGTTGCGCCCAAAGCGGTATCCCACCTCGATCGACTCGTACTCGCGGGTGTTGTACCCGATGACGACGTCGGTCGCCCGGTTGCGGAAGTCCTGTTCGAAGCGCTGGAAGTCCTCGACGTGGCCCAGCTCGACGGTCAACCGGTTGCGCAGCTCGAGGTCCAGTCCCTGCACGATCTCCCAGCTCCGCAACAGGCCGGCCTGGCTCCAGAAGATGTTGTAGTTGGAGCTGTACTCGACCTGCTCCACGATCCCGGTCCGGAAGGAGAACAGTTTTTCGATCGCCGAATCGAACTCCCGGCGGTCGTCGTCGCGGATGAAGCCCACGGCGTCCGCATTGTCGGCCACGTTCTGGCCCAGATGGCTGTAGCGCACGTGGAAGTGCCCTGTCGGCGCGTCGTAAGACGGGCGCAGAAACAACGCACCGCGACCGGCGGTGAACGGACCGTACGTCTCGACCAACTGCCCCGTGAATCCCAGCGTCTTGGTGAAGAACAGCGTGGCATCGGCGCTTGCCGCCCCTTGATGCGCGTCGTTGCGCAAGCGGTCCGCGACCATCAGCGCGGCGTTCGAGCGTCCCCCCACGGTGCGCTGCACGCGAGCGACCGTGTAGTTGGTCGCCGCCGCATTGGCCGCGGGGTTCTCGTTCGCCCAGATGAAGGCCCCGGTCCAGGCTCCCTGCTTCCCGTTGAGCTTGGCGCCGCCGCGGATATCGGCGATGCGGCGGGAGTAGAACGTGCGGATCCGCTGGCGGAACAGCTCACTTCCCTCGAGGAAGAACGGGCGCTTTTCGGGAATCGAGAGCTCGTAGCGCGTGAGGTTGATCTGTTCCCGGTCCGCCTCGATGGTCGCGAAGTCCGGGTTAACCGTCCCCTGGAGCAGCACGTCCGGCCGAACCGCGTACCGCAGGTCCACGCCGCCGTCCCATGCCGTCGCGGTGTCCTCCTGAAGCCGGGTGAGGCCGTACGCAATGACCTGATGCCGCCGGCTGGGCGCGGGGATCTCGAGGCCGTGGAGCACTCCGGCCTGTGAGACACGGTACTGGTTGTCGAGCGGACCTGCCCAGAAGCTGCGCTCCAGCGTGCGGCGCCGGCTGCGGCCGAAGTTGATGCCCCACGCTACCCCGGAGCCGCGGCGGAACGACAGCGACGCGAAGGGAATCGCCAGCTCGGCGGACCATCCGTAGTCGGTGCGCCGGGCCGCCGAGCGCCAGGCGCCGTCCCAGCTGCCGTCCACGGTGCGCCCGTCATCGGCGATGCGCCCGTCCGCCTGGGTGCCAAGCAGGTTCGTCACGAAGTAGTACGCCGACTGCCGGTCGCCGTGGGTGTCGAGCACGACCACCACGGCGTCGTCTTCCAGCAGCTCCGCGTCGCGGCGCGTGAGCTGGGCTGTCGGTTCGTGCTCGTCGGAGACGCGGAACGCGACGTAGAGTGCTTTGTCGTCATACGCCAAGAGTGCTTCGGTCGGTTGGCTGGCCGGCTCGCCGCGCCGCGGTAGATACTGAAGGAAACCGCTCACGACCGACGCCCCTGGCCACTCCGCTTGGTCCACCACACCGTCGATTACCGGCGCGCTGGCGAGTTTCCTCACGTCGATCACCAACGAGGGATCGCCCCGGCCCTGGATCAGCAAGGCAAGTGCAACGACGTTCAGCACGTTGCCACGGCTCCTTGTCCCTGGATTCGACGCCCGGCTTGGGCTCCTTCAAGCCCCGCTCAGCGAAGCACGGCAGTACGCATGAAGTGCGTCGTAGACGATGAATTCCCGCTCCAGGATTTCATGGTCGTCTCGCAAGCCGAGGTGGCGGAATCCTTCGGCGATCGCCTTGAGCCCCGGCGCCTCCGGCCTGCCGTAGAGATCGGGTGACACGTCGGCACCGTGCACGATTTGTGCGAGGAGCCGAATCGCGGCGTCCTCGACGCGATACCGCTCGATGATCGCCTCGAAGCTGCATTTGCCGCCGTGATGCCCCAGTTCCACGCCTGAGACGTCGAAGGGAATCGCGCCTTCCCGCTCTGCGACCCCCATGACCTCACCCGCTGGTGCGAACAGAAACTCAGCCTCCGGATCTATGAACTTCTTGATGAGCCACGGGCAGGCGACCCGGTCCACCTTCACATGCTCGCGAGTGACCCATTTCATGAGTGCGACCTCCGGCCCTCATCACTTCGTGATCACGGTGAGATCGTCGAAGTACGTCACCGAATCCGCCTTGGTCCACACTCCCACCTTGCCCGCGGCGGTGAACGTCGCGTCCTCGATTTCGTACAACTTGGTCCCGTTGAAGTAGACCTCGAAAACGTTCCGGTTTGCTACGAGACGCAGCGTGCTCCATTGCCCGGCGGGAACATCAGCGGGCTTGCCGTACGTCCGGCCTTCGCCCTTCAGGGGCAGGTCGGTGCGCCTGCCGTTCTCCACCTTGTACAGCACGACGTTGTTCTCGCGCGCATTGGCGCGGACGATGTAGTAGTTGTCTTCGTCCTGGAAACGCCATACCAGGCCCGCGGCCTGATCCACCTGGCCGGACACCGGCTTGAAGCGCACGGTCAGCTCGACGTTCGCGGCCGTCATCCCGTCCAGCACGGCAACCGGGAACCGCGACCCGGTCCGGTCCGGGTCGATTTGCGCCAGGAACTTACCGCCCTGTTCTTGCCGGACCACCCACTTGCCAGGCGCGCCGACCTTCCGGGTATGGCCAAACGAGAACCCCTGCGGGGGCTGCCCAACCGTATCACCCTCGAAGTCGATCTTGCGCGTCTGGCCTTGCGGCGTAGCGGCGAAGATCCACCAACACAGGGAATCAGCCGCTGTGCTACGGGGAGCCGCCAGCGAGGTGACCAACTCGTCTGCACAGGCCGTTTGCTGGCCAGCCGCGAAGGTCGCAATGGCGCCCACCAGGAGAACCGTGACGAACCGCCCGGTCCTAAGTCCCCTACGCATCATGTCCTCCTCCCAAGAGCGCATGGAAACCGCGATCCACTCAAGGGCGGAGCGGCGCACCGGCAGAGACGCCAGACCGTTCGCTTCACCGATCCTCCGGTGCGCCCTGGGGCGCTGCCGCCGCAGCGGTCGACGAGTCGGGCGCGACGTCACCCGCTGGCCCGCGGGAGGGGAGCACGATGCGAAACGTGCTCCCACGCCCCAGCGCGCTGCCCAGCTCCACCCGCCCGCCGTGCGACTCCGCCGCCAGCCGTACGATCGCCAGTCCCAGGCCGGCGCCTGGCTGTCCCTCGGCTTGCGCGGGGCGCGCGCGGTAGAACCGGTCGAAGACGGCCGTGTGGTGTTCCGGCGCGATTCCGGGGCCGGTATCCCGCACTTCGACGTACGACTCGCCACCGGGAGTACGCCCTGCGGTCACGGTGATCGTCCCCCCGGGCGGGGTATACTTGATGGCGTTGTCCAGCAGGTTGATCACGGCGTGCCGGAGCAGCAGGCGATCCCCCGTGGTCGGAACGGCACCATGATCTTCGACCGTCAGTCGCTGGTTCCTCTCTTCAGCCAGCACACCGATGTCGTCCGCGACTTCGCGAGCCAGTTCCGCCAAGTCGAGGGGAGCGAGCGCGAGCCGCGCGGTGGGAGACTCCGCCCGCGTGATGGTCAACAGCGCCTCCACCAGGCGGGTCAGCCGGTCGCTCTCCTCCAGGATGCTGCCGATGACGCTCCGCAGGCCTTCGACGTTGCGCTCCCGCTGGAGGCCCACCTCCCCGACGCTCCGAATGGCCGTCAGCGGGGTGCGCAGCTCGTGTGATGCGTCGGCCGTGAAGCGCTTCAATTGGGCGAAGGACGCCTCCAGCCGTGAGAGCAGATCGTTGAACACCCCGGCCAACCGACCGAATTCGTCGCTCGGGTTCGCCACTGGCAGCCGTTCAGACAGCTGATCGGCCGAAATCGAACCGGCCTTTGCCGTGATCGCGCGCACCGGGGCCAGCACGCGACCTGCGAGGAACAAGCCGGCCACAGACGCCAGTACCAGCGTCGCGGGGACGGTGAACATCAGGGTCAGCCCAAGGGCCGCCAGAGAGCGTTCCATGAGACTGGCGTCACGTGCCACGACGAAACGCCTCGGCCCGCCGCGCGTCGCCGACTCCCCGCGGTGCATCCGGAATGGCCGGCCATCCCTCGCGACCCAGCGCCAGCTGTCGCCACCGTGCGCCGACGCTAGAGCATCCGTGAGGCCGGCACCGGTCCAGGCCGCTGACGCGTAGCCGGTGTTGTCTCCGGGTGCGACCCAGAATGCCGTCACCACGCCGTGCTCGTCCAGTTCACCCACCTCGTCCGGATCGTGACGGAGGGTGTACGCCAGGCCGGCAGCATCGCTCGCCAGCTGCGCCTCCAGCGCCCGGTTCCACCCTGCCCGGGCCAGGAGGTAGACGAAAACCGCGAACACCACGATGAAGGCGGCCAGGACGGCCGAGTACCAGAGCGTCAGCCGCATGCGCGCGCTCTGCCACACC
>JACQHC010000147.1 GCA_016199245.1 Gemmatimonadota bacterium
CCTCGAGCCCGGCGAGGATCTCCGGGTCGAGCCTGACCTGAGCGCCGAGGGCCGTGGGGATGACGAGCAATGCGAAGAATGAGGCGGTACGCGGTGAGACGGGGCGCATGGTCATCGCTCGGAAACGTGCGGGGTTGGTCATGCGTGGCGGTGATGATAGATGTCAGATGTCTGATGTCAGATGTCCGATGGGCTCACTCGAACATCGGATATCGGACATCTGATATCGCTTCAGTTCTTCGGCGTCGCCGCCGCCGGCATCTTGAACTGCGCGGCGTCGAGCGGGACGTTCACCTCGACCTTTTCGATGATCAGCTGTTGGGGTGCCGGCCCCTGTCCCGCGATCTGGATGGAGTGGGGAATCATCAGGCCCTCGACGGCCTTGTAGTCGCCGTACGTGGTCGCCAGGGCCATCTCGCGCCCCTGAATGGTGCGCTTGGTCTCGGTCTTCAGCGGTAGGTAGTATTCGGTATCGAAGTAGTAGTACGACACCTCACCGCTCTTTCGTGTCAGCTTGAGCTTGAAGGTCTCCGTGCCCTCCACCGGCTCCTTCCCCAGCAACTCGAGCGTATGCCCCTTCGCCGCGTAGTCCATGAGCGGCCCATCGAATTCCGCATCCTCCGTGGTCACCTTGGCGAGGTCAGGGGGCATGGCCTCGGGCGCCGACTGACCCATGAAGGGCATGTGCATCCAGGCGGTGGTGCCGTCGTACGCCTGGATCCCGGTGATTCCCTGCAGCGTGAACTCCATGCGCGACAGGTTGGGGCGTTGCTGCACGCGGACAAACGTGGCCTCCATGCCCTGTCCCAGCGCCAGGCGACCGGTCATCCTGTAGGACGTGGCCGCCTTGAGCTTCTGGATGCCGCCCAGCGCCTCGAAGTGCTTCGCGAGGATCTCGTCTACCGACTGCGCGGGAGCGACCGCCGGGCGAACGGCGACGGCCAGAGCGAGAAAGAGACCGCTTCGGAAAGTCATTTGGACTCCTTCGGAGGAGCGCGTTACGGTACCCAGGGGAAGCTCAAGGATAAGGCAGCACGCGGCCGCCCTCAACCTTCCCGATGGGCGCCGTAATCCTCGATAGACGACCGGCGATGGCGGCGATCACGGGCGATGTGATCGTCGTCCCACTCACGGAGCTCTCATCGCCCGTCATCGCCTGTCATCGTCCGTCATCGCCCTGCTTTAGTCACACCGTCCGCGCCGCCGGTCCACGGGCGCGCAGTCGAACCCGCCGGTTGCCCACAAGCCCTGCCCGGTCTCGCGCGCGCGGCGTTGCGCTTCCTGGAACTGCTCGACGTACTGGACGTTGGGCGGATACGTGAGGAGCATGGCCCAGCCACCCCGCACCAACTGCCAGTTGACGAACACGCCGTCGCGCCACACGTAAGCGAGCCTGCGACCGTACTGATCGGCCAGCTCGACGTCCCGTTCGAGCTGGACGGAAGACCCCACGGGTGCGAGTCCGGTGAGCACCTCGCGGGCCTGCTCGCCAAACGGTCGCTGGTTCATCTCGGGCGTATCGATCCCGATCAGTCGCACGCGGAGGCCGCCTTCGCAGTCCAGCGTGTCGCCGTCCACGATACGGACAACCGTGCACGGCTCGGTCTCGCGACGGGGACGACCGAGGGCGACAGGGGGCGACTCCCCGCCTTCCTCCCCTGCCCGCGGGCGACCAACTGGACGCGTGCTCGTATGGTCGTGGACGACACGCCATCCATCGGCGGTACGCTCGTACACCAGCGACATCGCGCCGCTGAGGCGCGTCGTATCCGCGCCACGCGCGCCCGTCCACGTGTACAGGAATACCGCGAGCGCTGCCCGATCACCCAGGGGAGTGACCGTCAGCGAATCCGTCGTCATCGTGACCCGGCCCGTCGCCCCCAAAAAGCTGGCAAGCAACCCTCGGACCTCCGACCATCCGCGCGTCACCTCGCCGTCTCCGACGGACGAGACGCCGCCCGAGCGGGCGTAGAGGTCAGCGAGAGCCCGTGCGTCGCCGCGATTGACGATGGCGACATAGCGCGCGACCTCGGCGCGAACGGCTGAGTCAAGAGACGACTGGGCGACGAGAGGACGACAAGAGGCGACCAGAAGGACGACACCGGGGCGACGGAGGGCGAGGGCGGACGACCATGGACACGGACGCGTCCCGATCACGCGAGCCCCCCTCATGTGGCTGAACGTGTTGACACGACCTCACGCCGTCGCCGCACAACCGCGGTCGTGACGGCGGCCGCACTCGCCGCGAGACCCGAGGCGAACACGACCGTGATGGCGGCGAGGGCTAACCCCGGCAACCCGAACACACTGCCCACGCGGGACGCCAGGCGGCCGATATCGCCCTGGAGTGCGGTGAGACCAAGTAACGCCACCCAAGCGAGTCCGGCACCGCACGCCGCCTCGAAAACCGGCCACCGCGCAGCCCGCCGCGACGCCCAGGCAGCGCCAACGACTGGGACGGCCCACCATCCGACGAGCGCGGTGGCCATGGCCGCGCCGATGGCAACGATGACGATCGCGCTCGCGGAGATCTTCACGGCTCGGGGCGGGGGTGAAGGGTCAGGCGCGACGAGAGGCGCCCTGCGTCGAAGGCGTCCGCGCCTGCCGGGACGTACAGCGGGTCCAGTCGCCCGTTTACCCATTTCTCTATGCGGTCGTCGTAGCGCCGACTCGCCGGATTGCCTGACTGCCCTCCAGGATACGTTGCCCACGCCCGGACTTCCGGACCCAGCTCGACCACCATGCGCCAGCTCGCGCCGTGTGTGCCGCGGCCGGAGGAAGGATTCAGGGTAGACGGTCCTCCTTGAACGGGAAGGTCGAGGGCGGAGAAGCCGGGGATTCCGAGCAGATGGATCACATTCGCATGGTGTACGCGGTCCCAGCGCCAGTTGCCGGAAGCCGGATCGCCGTACTGCTCGCGCGCCCGGGCGAGGGCCGCCGTGAGGCTCGCGGCTACGATGGCTTCCCGGACCTCGGTGACCTCCGGGGTTCGGCGGTCGTCCCACCACACGCTCGCGGGGTCGCGCAACAGCATCAGCAGGGCGGTCTCCCTCGGCGTGGCCACGCGGCGCGATCCGCTGTCAACCGACACCTCCAGCTCGTCCCACACCCGCCGTTCCAGCTCGCGCATGGTGAGCTCGAACAGCAGCGCTCGCTGATTGTCCTTCGTGTACCGGCGGTCCCATTCGGCCAGCAGGGCCAGCGCCGCACCGAGGTCGCCGTCGTTCCCATTCCCGTTCGTCCCGTTGGCGAGCGCGGCGCGGCCCGCCGCGAGTAGCTCCGGCACCAGCCAGTCAGCTCGCGCGCTCCCGGGGTCGGTCTGGAAGCTCCGCATCTTCTCCGGCGTCACGGCGGAGTCCGCTCGCAGCAGCGCGTTGATCCGCATTGCGCGCCACGGCGCGAACCAGTCGGCGTCTATGTAGCCCGGATCCACGGCCGGGTCTTTGGGCTGCTGGTTCGCGGACGCCACGTAGCCCTGAGCCGGATTGCGCACGAACGGATACCGCTCGGGCGGCCAGGCGCCCGTCCAGTCGCTCGCGCTGGCGCTCCCGTCTCGCGGCGTGTGGCCCGCGCCGTCACCCGGGCGCACGGGATAAGTGCCCGTGGAACGCAGGGCGATCGTGCCGCCGCGATCAGCCACGACCCCGTTCTGGGCCGGCACCGCGAAGGACGCGTTCGCCGCCAGCCACTCATCGGCGCTCCGTGCCTTCATCATTCCCAGGAAAGCGGTCGGGAACGGGCCCTCCAGCACGAGCCAGCGCATCGAGACCCAGCGCCCGTCCGGCCGGCGCGACAACGGCCCTCGGTGAGTCGAGTACAGCGTGTCCTCGGCGATGACATTACCGTCCGGGCCGCGATACTGCTCGGTGCGTCGCTCGAGCGGGCGCCAGTCTCCGTCGAGCCGATACCGAGTGGGCCGCATCGAGTCGTCTACCGTTTCGACGTAGAAGTCGAGCACGTCGTTTCCCGTATTCGTGAAGCTCCACGCGACGTCGCGGTTGAAGCCGATCAGGATGGCGGGCACGCCGGGAATCGTGACGCCGTACACGTCGAACTGCCCGGGGACCACGAGGTGAGCTTCGTACCAGATGGACGGGAGCGTCAGGTCCAGATGAGGGTCACCGGCGAGGAGAGCGTGGCCTGTGGCCGAGCGGCGAGGGGAGACGGCCCAGTTGTTGGACCCTACACTCTCCCCTTCCCCTCTCCATTCGGGCGATCGGAGACGGTCGAAGGCGATCGGGGACGATCTGATGCGGCCCGCGACGACGGGAGCGGGGGCAGACTGATCGCCCTCGATCGCCTCCGATCGACCCTGTTCGCTTCCGATCGTCCCCGATCGTCTCTGATCGTCCGCGATCGCCCTGGGAGAGGGTGGCGGCAGCGGCCGGTCGTCAAACCTCGGGTACCGCCCCGGTCCCGGCTGAATCGGCTCCTGTAACGGATGGTGCACCGGGAACAGCGCGTCCGCGGCGTCTCGTCCTACGAGCGATACCACGCGCTCGCGCGTCCACTCGTGCGAGTTGTAGGCCAGCGTGTAGCCCATGCGTCGCAGCA
>JACQHC010000144.1 GCA_016199245.1 Gemmatimonadota bacterium
AGCAGCTGCGGTTCGCCATTCGTGAAGGTGGGCGCACAGTGGGGGCGGGCGTGGTGACGAAAATCCTAGCATAGGACAAGTAGCGGCATAAGCGGCATGGCGGCGTAAGCCGCATGTTCCTGCCGCGGGCGTGTGGGCGGCGGTGGGGATGCCGCCTGGGCGGTGTGGCAGGCGGCCGGTGTGCCGCTCGAACGCAAAGGGTGACCTGACATGGCGGGACAAATCCGGATTCGTCTGAAAGCCTTCGACCACGCGGTGCTCGACCAGGCCGCGGCGGACATCGTGCGCACGGTCGAGAAGAGCGGCTCCAAGGTGTCCGGGCCCATTCCGCTGCCGACCAAGGTGCAGCGCTGGACCGTGTTGCGAAGCCCGCACGTGGACAAGAAGAGCCGGGAGCAGTTCGAGCTCAAGACGCACAAACGGCTCATTGACATCACCGAGCCGCGACCGCAAACGGTGGACGCTTTGACGAAGCTGGACCTGCCGGCGGGCGTGGACGTGGAGATCAAGGTCGAATAGCGATGGACGGAATCATCGGCCGCAAGCTTGGCATGACACGCGTGTTCGACGACGAGGGGCGCGCCACGCCTGTCACGGTGATCGAGGCCGGGCCGTGCCCCGTCGTGCAGGTGCGAGAGCGGCAGGGGCCGCAGCGTTGGGCGGTGCAACTGGGATTCGGTGCGGTGAAGCCGAAGCGTGCACTCAAGCCGCAGGTGGGCCACGCGAAGCGTGCTGGTCTGGACGCTGTCCCGGCCGTGCTGCGGGAGTTCGTGGTCACGGCGAATGAGGAACCGGCAGAGGTGACTGCTGTTTCTGTCGCTCCTCCCGCCCCTGGCCAGCTCGTCACCGTGTCCATCTTCCAGCCCGGTGACTTCATCAAGGTGACCGGGACCACCAAGGGCCGCGGCTTCCAGGGGGTGGTCAAGCGTCATGGGTTCGGCGGCGGCCCCGCGACGCACGGCAATACGCGACATCGCAAGCCGGGGAGCGTCGGTCCGGGCACCGATCCGTCGCGCGTGATCAAGGGCAAGCGCATGCCCGGACACATGGGCGCGGCGCGGCACACGGAAGTGGGGTTGCGCGTGGTCCGCGTGGACAGCGAGCGCAACCTCCTGTTCGTGCGCGGCGCCGTGCCCGGCCCCATGCGGGGCATCGTGGCGGTTCGGAAGCAGGGAGGCCGGGGCCGGTATGCTTGAAGCGGCGCACTTCACGGCGGCGGCAAAGCGGAAGGGGAGTTACGCGCTCCCGCCGGAGTTCGACGGGGTCGTGAATCAGGTCGTGTTGCACCAGGCGGTGCGGGCGTACCGGAACAACCAGCGACAGGGAACGCACGCCACGAAAACGCGCGGCCTGGTGTCCGGTGGGAACCAGAAACCGTGGCGGCAGAAAGGGACGGGCCGGGCGCGACAGGGATCAATTCGGGCGCCTCACTGGCCCGGGGGTGGCACCGTGTTCGGACCCCAACCCCGGTCGTATCGAACCGAGCTGCCCCGCAAGGTCCGGCGGCTCGCCCGGCGCTCGGCGTTCAATGCACGGGCCCAGGCCGGCGGGTTGTACGTGATCGAGCAGCTGGCGCTGGAGCAGCCGAAGACTCGGCTCGTGGCGGAACTGCTGCGAAAGATGGAGATCGAGGATCAGAAGGTGTTGATGCTGACGGCTGAACACCGGCCGGAGATCTTCCGCTCCGCGCGCAACATCCCGGGGACGCGGGTCATGCGCTACGCTGATGCCAGTGCCTATGACCTGTTGTGGGCGGACGCCGTCGTCGTGGAGGAGGCCGCGCTGGGCGGGCATGCGATCGCACGGGCTCGCGCCCCCCGGCGCGCGGCGAGACCAGCCCGGACGCCGGCGGCGGCACGGCCACGGGCGGCCCGCGGGCCTGGCAAGGCCGCGGCAGGAAAGAAGTCGACGAAGAAGAAGGATAAGGAGAAGTAAGGGTCACCGATGCAAGCCATCCATCAGGCTGTCGTCCGGCCGCTCGTGACGGAGAAGTCCTCGGCGCTGTACCAGGCGCGGAAGGAATACACGTTCGTCGCGCACCCGACGGCGACCAAGTCGGACATTCGGCGCGCCATCGAGGCGGTGTTCGGCGTCACCGTGGTGCGCGTGCGGACGCTGCAGCAGCGCGCCCGGCGCCGGACGCAGGGACGCTATGAAGGGCGGCGGCCGCGGTGGAAAAAGGCGTACGTCCGTCTCAAAGACGGCGATTCGCTCGCGATTTTCGAGGGCTGACGTATGGGAGTTCGACAACTTCGCCCGACGAGCGCCGGCACGCGGTTACGGTCCGTGGCAGATTTCGCCGAGCTGACGCGCTCGAGCCCGGAGCCGTCGCTGCTCGAGCCGCTCAAGAAGAGCGGCGGGCGCAACAACCAGGGGCACGTGACGGTGCGGCGCCGGGGCGGCGGGCACGCGCGGCGCTACCGGCGCATCGATTTCCGGCGGGCGAAGGTCAGCATCCCGGCGCGCGTAACCACGATCGAGTACGATCCCAACCGGACCGCGCGCATCGCGCTGCTGACGTACGCGGACGGCGAGAAGCGGTACATCGTGCACCCGCGAGACTTGCGCGTGGGCGATGAGGTGGTGTCCGGTCCCGGGAGCGACATCCGCACGGGCAACGCCCTGCCGCTGGCCGAGATTCCGCTGGGGATCACCGTGCACTGCGTGGAGCTGAAGCCCGGACGCGGCGCGCAGCTGTGCCGGTCAGCGGGCTCGGGCGCGCAGGTCGTGGCGCGCGAGGGGGGCTTCGTCACCCTCAAGTTGCGCAGCGGCGAAGTTCGCCTGGTGCGGGGCGCATGCCAGGCGACCATCGGGGAAGTCGGCAACGCCGAGCATGAGCTGGTGCGCATCGGGAAGGCGGGACGGAATCGGTGGAAGGGCCACCGGCCCAAGGTGCGCGGCGTGGCGATGAACCCGGTGGACCACCCGCTCGGCGGGGGCGAGGGCAAGTCGTCCGGCGGGCGGCCGCCCACGTCGCCCTGGGGACGACCGGAAGGGCGCAAGACCCGGCACAAGAAGAAGGCGAGCACGAAGCTGATCGTGCGGGGACGGAAGCGGGGGAAGGCGACACAGTAGCGATATCCGATGTCCGATGTCCGATATCCGAGGCATCGGGATCGGAGTCGTGATTCTCGGACATCGGACATCTGAGATCGGACATCGGACTTATGGCACGCAGTATCAAGAAAGGTCCCTTCGTCGAGGAGTCGCTCCTCACGAAAATCCGCGCGCTCAACTCGGCGAACGAGAGGCGTGTGTTCAAAACCTGGTCCCGTTCGTCCACGATCACACCCGAGTTCGTGGGACACACGATCGCGGTGCACAACGGGAACAAGTTCGTGCCGGTGTACGTGAGCGAGAACATGGTGGGGCACAAGCTTGGCGAGTTCGCGCCCACGCGTCTGTTCCGCGGCCACACGACCAAAGTGGCCGCCGATGCCAAGGCGGCGCTCGAGGGGGCAGTCCCGCCGGCGGAGAAGGAGAAGAAGTAGCATGGCGGCGCGGGCGATCCAGCGGGGCGTGCGGCAATCCGCGCGGAAGATGCGGTTGGTGATCGACTTGATCCGCGGCCGCGGTGTCAACGATGCGTACGCGGCGTTGAAGTTCTCGAAGAAACGGGCGGCCAAGCAGATCGAGAAAGTCCTGCGCTCGGCCGTGGCGAACGCCGAGCAGGATGCGCAGCGGGAGAACGCGGCGTTCGACGTGGACCGGCTGTACGTCGCCTACGCGGTGGTCAACGAGGGCACGACCCTGAAGCGGTTCACGGCCGCGGCGCTGGGTCGCGCCACCCCGATCCGCAAGCGGACGAGCATGGTGGAGATCCGCGTGGCGCCAAGGAAGGAGTCCTAGGTGGGCCAGAAGACGCATCCGTACGGGTTCCGACTCGGGATCGTCAAGCCGTGGCGCTCACGGTGGTTCGCGCGGCGCGACATGGCAGATTTGCTGAAAGAGGACGAGCTGGTTCGCAAGTATCTCCGGACGCGGCTGGCGCACGCGGCCATTTCGGACGTGCACGTGGAGCGGCGGCCGGGCAAGGTGACGGTGACGGTGTTCACGGGGCGCCCGGGGGTCGTGATCGGCAAGCGGGGCGCGGAGGTGGACAAGCTGCGGGACGAGCTGGCACAACTCACGGGGAAAGAAGTCGGCATCAACGTCGAGGAGATCAAGCGACCGGAGCTCGACGCGCAGCTCGTGGGCGACAGCGTCGCCCATCAGCTGACCCAGCGCGTGTCGTTCCGGCGGGCCATGAAGCGGGCCGTGCAAAGCGCCATGCGGATGGGGGCGCAGGGCATCAAAATCAAATGCGCCGGACGGCTGGGCGGGGCCGAGATCGCCCGGACGGAGGGGTACCACGAAGGGCGCGTGCCGCTGCACACGCTGCGCGCCGACGTGGATTACGCGACGAGCACCGCCAAGACGACGTACGGGACGATCGGCGTGAAGGTGTGGATCTTCAAGGGCGAGGTGGTCGAGGACCGCCGCGGCCGCACCTACAGCACGGGAGCCTGAGCGATGCTGGCGCCCAAGCGGGTCAAGTTCCGCAAGATGATGAAGGGACGCACGCGCGGGCACGCAACGCGCGGCAACACCGTGGCGTTCGGGCAGTTCGGGCTCATGGCAACGGAGCCCGGGTGGATCTCCAGCCGCCAGATCGAGGCGGCCCGCGTGGCGCTGACGCGGGAGATGAAGCGGGGCGGCAAAGTGTGGATCCGGATCTTTCCGGACAAGCCGATCACCAAGAAGCCCGCCGAGACGCGGATGGGGAAGGGCAAGGGCAACCCGGAGGGATGGGTGGCGGTGGTGAAGCCGGGGCGCGTGCTGTTCGAGCTCGAGGGCATTCCGGCGGACCTGGCGCGGGCCTCGCTCGCGTTGGCCTCGGCCAAACTCCCGGTTCGAACGCGTTTCGTGAGCCGCGAGGGTGGCTGACCCATGGCGCTGAAAGACGCAGAGAACAAGCCGCTCCGGGGCGGGCAGCTCCGCGAGGCGGAAACAGAAGAGCTGCGGCGGGAGCTGGCGCGGCTGGAGGAAGCGCGCTTTCGGCTCCGGTTCCGGACGGCCACCGAAGCGGTGGATTCGCCGATCCAGCACCGTATCATCCGCCGCAACATCGCCCGGATCAAAACGCTGCTCCGGGAGAGGGCAGGGACATGACGGAGCACCTGACACGACAGCGCCGCAAGGTCCGGGTCGGCGTGGTGGCCAGCGCCAAGATGACCAAGACGGTCGTGGTGGAGCTGTCCCGTACGTTCGCGCACGGGTTGTACGGCAAGCAGGTGACGCGCACCAAGCGCGTGGCGGCGCACGACGAGCATGGCGCGCTGCCCGGCGACACCGTGCGCGTCATGGAGACCCGGCCGTTGTCGCGCACGAAGCGCTGGCGGGTGGTGGAGATCGTGGAGCGGGCGAAGTAGGAGGGGGCGGTGGTTCAACAAGAGTCGATTCTCAAGATCGCCGACAACTCGGGCGCCCGGAAAGCGCTCGTGATTCGCGTGCTGGGAGGCAGCAAGCGGCGCTACGCGGGCCTGGGCGACGTGGTGGTCGTGACCATCAAGGACGCGCTGCCCACGGGCCAGATCAAAAAGGGGGAAGTGGCCAAGGCCGTGGTGGTGCGGACCGCCAAAGAGACCCGTCGCAAGGATGGCAGCTACATCCGGTTCGACGAAAACGCGGCGGTGCTGATCACCGATCAGGGTGAGCCGCGGGCCACGCGCATCTTCGGTCCGGTGGGCCGCGAGCTACGCGAGAAGAAGTTCATGAAGATCGTCTCCCTCGCGCCGGAGGTTATCTGACATGAAGCCGCTCGTGTATCGCAAGTCCCGACGGCGCGTAGAGCGGCCCGTTCGGCTCAAGCTGCACATCACCAAAGGCGACCAGGTGCGCGTCATGTCGGGGGAGTTCAAGGGGAAGGAAGGCCAGGTCCTCCGGGTGCACCCCGACAGCGGGCGGGTCGTGATCGAGGGCGTGAACGTCGTGAAGAAGCACAAGCGAGCGACGCCGACGGCCGAGGGGGGAATTGTCTCGTTTCCGGCGCCGCTCCACGCGTCGAAGGTGATGCTGCTCGACCCCAAGTCGGGCGTACCGACGCGGATCAGGCGGCAGAAGGACAAAGACGGCACGGTGGAACGGCTCAGCCGAACATCCGGCCAGCCGATCCCGAGGAAGCGATAGGGCGATGGCGGACACCAAGACGAAGGACAAGGTCAAGGCCAAGGGCAAAGGCGCGGCCCAGGCGGCGCCGGCCGTTGAGACCGGGCCGGACATCCCCGGCCCGCCGCCGCGGTTGCGCGAGCACTACGAGCGCGTGGTCCGGCCGCGGCTCATGCAGGAATTCGGCTTCACGAATCCGCATCAGCTTCCGCGACTTGTGAAGATCGTGGTGAACGTGGGTGTGGGCCAGGCGCCCAAGACGCCGAAGTTGCTCGACGCGGTCGTGGCGGAGCTGGGTGCGATCACGGGCCAGCGCCCCGTCGTGACGCGGGCGAAGAAGTCCATTGCCAACTTCTCGCTCAGGCAGGGGATGGCCATCGGCGCGGCCGTGACCCTCCGGGGCGCACGGATGTGGGAGTTCCTGGACCGGTTCATCAACGTCGCCGTGCCGCGGATCCGGGACTTCCGCGGGCTGCCGTCCCGGTCGTTCGATGGCCGCGGGAGCTACACCATGGGCCTCAAGGAACAGATGGTGTTTCCCGAGATCGACTACGACAAGGTGGAGAAGATCCACGGGATGGACATCACGCTGGTCACGTCGGCCGGGCGCGACGATGTGGCCCTGGCGCTGCTGCGCGAGCTCGGGATGCCGTTCCGGGGTCAGACGCCGGTGACGGTATGACCTGTCGAAACGCGGAATAGGAAGGGGTATGGCCAAGAAGTCGTGGGTCGAAAAAGCGAAGCGGCCGCCCAAGTTCGGTGTGCGCAAGTACAGCCGCTGCCAGCGCTGCGGGCGGTCCCGGGGGTACCTGCGGAAATTCGGGTTGTGCCGCATTTGTTTCCGGGAGCTCGCGCTGCGCGGGGAGATCCCCGGCGTGCGCAAGGCCAGTTGGTGAAAGGACTGCACGGGACCCTATGAGCATGACTGATCCGGTCGCTGACATGCTGACCCGCATCCGGAACGCCTGCCTGGCGGGCCACCGGAGGGTCGACATGCCGCTGTCGAAGCTGAAGGCGGAGATCGCGCGGCTGCTGCGGGACAACCATTACATCCAGGATTTCAAGCTGCTGGATGACGGTCGCCACGGCCTGCTCCGCGTGTACCTGAAATACCAGGGGGACGCGCCGGTGATCCGGGAGCTGCATCGGGTCTCGAAGCCGGGCCTGCGGCGCTACGTGCGGGTCCGCGAGATCCCCCGGGTGAAGAACGGCCTGGGCATGGCGATCCTGTCCACGCCGCAGGGCGTGATGTCGGACCGGGACGCACGGCGGCAACGCCTGGGCGGCGAGTTGCTCGCCGTCGTGTGGTAGGGCACGATGTCTCGCGTCGGCAAGCGTCCCGTCCCGATTCCGGCCGGTGTAACGGTCGCCGTTGCCGGGAGCGTCGTGACCGTGAAAGGTCCCCGGGGTGAGCTCCAGAGGACCCTGCATCCCGAAATGAGCGTTGCGGTGGATGGACCGCAGGTGGCGGTCACGCGGCCGTCGGACGAAGCCAGGCACAAGGCGCTCCACGGTCTCACGCGGGCGCTGATCCGCAACATGGTGGACGGCGTGACCAAGGGGTACAGCAAGTCGCTGGAGATTCAGGGCGTGGGCTACAAGGCGGAACCGACGGCGGCCGGCCTGCGGCTGGCGGTGGGGCTGTCGCACCCGGTGGAGTACCGGGCGCCCGCGGGGATCAAGTTCACGGTCGACAACAACACCGTGGTGAAAGTGGACGGCATCGACAAGGAGCTGGTCGGTCAGGTGGCTGCGGACCTGCGCAAGATCCGGCCGCCGGAGCCGTACAAGGGCAAGGGCATCCGCTACGTGGGTGAGCGGGTGCGGCGCAAAGCGGGCAAGACGGGCGCCAAGGCGGCCACATGAGACCGATCCATTCTCCCAAGACGCGCGCCGAGCGGCGGTATCGCCGCCACCTGCGTGTGCGCCGGCGGATCGGCGGAACGGCCGGGCGACCTCGCCTGGTGGTGTTCCGCTCGTTGAAGCACGTGTACGCGCAGTTGGTGGACGACGATGGCGGGCGCACGCTCGCCTCGGCGAGCGATCTGGTGAAGGACCTTGCCAGGGAGAAGGCCGGCAAGGTGGGCGCGGCGCACGCCGTGGGCAAGCGGTTGGCGGCGGTTGCGCGCGAACGCGGGATCACATCAGTCGTCTTCGATCGCGCCGGGTACCGCTACCACGGCCGGGTACGGGCCGTGGCCGAGGGCGCGCGCGAGGGCGGCCTGGAGTTCTAGGGACATGCCACAAGCAGGAGAGCGCGAGCCACGCCGTGAGCGGCGCGGAGGGCGCGATCGGGAGCGTGAGCGCGACTCCGACCTGATCGAGAACGTGGTCTCGATCAACCGCGTGGCCAAAGTGGTCAAGGGCGGCCGGCGGTTCTCCTTCAGCGCGCTGGTAGCGGTTGGGGACGGAGGCGGACGCGTGGGCGTCGCCACGGGGAAGGCGAACGAGGTGTCAGACGCGGTGCGCAAGGCCGTGGAGGCCGCGCGGCGCGCCATGGTGCGCGTACCCCGGGAGGGCACCACGATTCCGCACGAGATCCTCGGGGCCCACGGTGCCGGACGTGTCCTGCTCAAGCCGGCCGCCTCGGGCACGGGGATCATCGCCGGCGGCCCCGTGCGGGCGGTCCTGGGGTGCGCGGGGATCACGGATGTGCTCACCAAGTCGTTGGGCTCGACCAATCCCCACAACATGGTATGGGCTGCCATGGACGCGCTGACGCGCCTGGTCACGCCCGAGCAGGCGGCGCGCGAGCGCGGCGTTGAAGTAACGTCCCTGGGGTACCGGCCGCGGCAGGAGCCCACGCATGCCTAGGAAGAAGGCAGCCGAGGCAGCCGGAGCGGCACAGAAGTCGCGAAAGGCCGCGAAGGCTGCGAAGGTGCCGAAGGCACGCGCCCGGTCGCGTGCCGGGGCCGGTGGCGAGTCAGAAAGGCAGGAAGGGCATTTGGAGCCGCTGGTCGGGAAGCTCCGGGTGAAGCAAGTCCGCTCCGGGATCGGGCACGCGTACACCTACCGGCGCACACTCGCCGCGCTCGGCCTGCGTCATCACCAGGCGGAGGTCCTGGTGGCCGACACGCCGTCCGTGCGTGGGATGTTGTTCAAGGTGGCCCACCTGGTCCGTGTGCGACCGGAGGAGGCGTGATGGCCGAGACAACCGCGATCGGGCTCCACAATCTCCGGCCGGCGCAGGATTCGTCCGCGGTGCCAAAGCGGAAAGGTCGAGGCCCCGGATCAGGGACCGGCAAGACGGCCGGACGGGGACACAAGGGCCAACGCGCCCGAAAAAGCGGCAACGTGCGCCCGGGCTTCGAGGGCGGGCAGATGCCGTTGGTCCGGCGATTGCCGAAGCGAGGCTTCACCAATCCCTTCAAGGTTCGCTCACAGGTCGTGAATCTGCGGGACCTGGCCACGCTGCCGGCTGAGGACGTGACTCCGGCGGCCCTGCTCGAGGCGGGTCTCGTGTCCCGGTCCGATCGTCCCGTGAAGCTTCTGGGGATGGGCGAGGCGACCCGCGCCTACGTCGTGAAGGACTGCGCGGTCTCCGCGGGGGCGCGCGGCAAGATCGAACGGGCGGGCGGCCGCATCGAGCCGTAGGGCATGACCGCTCCCCGCATCCCCAATCTGTTCGGCGTTCCCGAGCTCAAGGAGAAGATCCTCTTCACCATCCTGTGCCTCGCCGTCTACCGGGCGGGGGCGCACATCGCGACGCCGGGCGTGAACGTCCAGGTGTTGAGCGATTTCGTGCGGAACCAGGGTGCGCAGACGCTGTTCGGAGTGTACGACATGTTCGTGGGCGGGGGGTTCTCCCGCGCCACCGTGCTGGCCCTCGGGATCATGCCGTATATCTCGGCCTCCATCATGTTCCAGCTCGCCGGCGCGGTGTTCCCGGTCGTCGACAAGCTCCAGAAGGATGAAGAGGGCCGGAAGAAGATCACGCAGTGGACCCGCTACGTGACGATCGTGCTGGCGGCGTTCCAGTCGTGGGGCTTCGCGATCTTCACGGAGTCGTTGCAGGGCGCCGTGGTGAACCCCGGGTGGGGGTTCCGCATGATCACGGCCATCACGCTCACCACCGGCGCCGTGTTCGTGATGTGGCTGGGTGAGCAGATCACCGAGCGCGGCATCGGGAACGGCATGAGCCTCCTGATCTTCTTCTCCATCATGGAGGGGATGATCCCGGGCTTGTTCCAGACGTTCGAGTTCCTCCGCACCAACGTGCTGAGCGTGCTGGGATTGATCGTACTGCTCGCCGTGATGGTCGCGGTGATCGCCGGCGTTATCGCGATCACCGTGGCCGCGCGGCGAATTCCCATACAGATCCCGCGCAAGGTCATGGGCCGGGGTCGCATCCGGGAAGGTCAGAAGACGTTTATTCCCATCCGGATCAACTCGGCCGGTGTGATGCCGATCATCTTCGCGCAGTCGATCATCATCGTCCCCGGCACGCTGGCGACGTTCAGCAATGTGCCGTGGCTGCGCCAGGTGGCGGACACGTTCGCCCCGCAGACCCTGGCGTACTACATCAGCTACTCGTTGCTGATCATCTTCTTCACCTACTTCTACACGTCGATCATCTTCAATCCGGTGGACCTGGCGGAGAACCTGAAGAAGCAGGGCGGGTTCATTCCGGGCGTGAAGCCCGGCGCCGCGACGGCCGACTATATCGACGACGTGTTGAGCCGCGTGACCCTCCCGGGCTCGCTGTTCCTCACCGCGGTGGCGCTGCTGCCGTTCTTCATCTACCAGTACTTCAACGTGCCGTTCTACTTTGGCGGTACCGCCCTGCTGATCGTGGTCGGCGTGGCGCTCGACACCGTCATTCAGATCCAACAGCACCTGCACCTGCGGCACTACGACGACTTCATGAAGCAGGGGCGGGTGCGCTTTCGCGGCCGAAGGAGATTCATGTGAACATCATCCTCCTCGGTCCCCCGGGCTGTGGCAAGGGCACGCAGGGCGAGATCGTCGCCGAGCGCACCGGGACCCTGCGGGTCTCAACGGGGGACCTGCTGCGCGACGCTGCGGGGAAGGGCACGCTGCTCGGTCTCCGCGCCAAGTCGTACATGGATCAGGGCCTGCTCGTTCCGGACGACGTGATCATCGGGCTGCTGCGCGAGGTCCTGGGGTCGCC
>JACQHC010000151.1 GCA_016199245.1 Gemmatimonadota bacterium
GATTCGTCGCCCGCACGCTCATTCCACCGGCCGCTCCCCGAGATCGAAGCGATGATGGATGCCCTGGTGCGGAGCGAAGGCGAGCCGGACCTGCTGCAGATCTCCGGTGGTGAGCCCACACTCCACCCGCAGATTCTGGACATTCTGCGCCTGGCGAAGGCGCGCCCCATCCGCCATCTCATGCTCAATACGAACGGGATTCGGATCGCGCGCGAGCCGGAGTTCGTGGCGGAGTTGGCCCAGTTCAAGCCGGGCTTCGAGATCTACCTCCAATTCGACTCACTCAAGCCGGCGGCCCTGCAAACACTGCGTGGCGCCGACCTGACGCGGGTCCGCATCGAGGCGCTCGAGCAGCTCGCCCGCCACAACCTCTCCACCACCCTGGTCGTGGTCGTCAAGCGTGGCGTGAACGACGACGAGCTCGGCCGGATCATCGAGTTCGCCCTGGAATGGCCTTGCGTCCGCGGAGTCACGTTCCAGCCCATTCAGGACGCGGGCCGGAACGAAGGGTTCGACCCCGCCCGTCACCGCATCGTGCTGTCCGAGATTCGCCGCCGGATCATCGAGGCGGGGACGGCATTCGGTGAGGGTGACATCATCCCGCTGCCGTGTAACCCCGAGTCGCTCGCCATCGGCTACGCGCTGCGGGACGGCCGGCAGATCGTCCCGATCACCTCGTTCTTCCCGAAGGACCTGCTGGTGGCGGCCCTGCCCAACGCCATCACGTTCGAGAAGTACCCCGAGTTGCACCGGAAGGTGTTTGAGTTTTTCTCCCTGGCGACTGCGCAGGGGAATGCGCCCGAGAAGCTGGGCCAGCTGCTCTGTTGCCTGCCGGGAGTGCCGGTACCGGGGACGCTTGGCTACGAGCAGCTGTTCCGCATCGCGATCGTCGAGTTCCTGGACGCGCACAACTTCTGTCTCGCCCGCGTCAAACGCTCGTGCATCCACTTCGTAACGCCGGACGGACACCTCATTCCGTTCGACACGTACAACGTGTTCTACCGGAACGGACGAATCGCGGACATCCGCGCCGGATTGGTGCAGGAGGCCGTGCATGTCTGATACGGCGCGCAGGATCGGGATGGCCGTGCTGCGGGCGCTGGCGCAGGTTGTCGGAGGGCTGCTGGCGATCTTCGGCGGCGGGTGTGTCATCGGAGCGACGTTCAGCGGCATGTTGAGCGAAGGTTTCTCCGCCATCCAATTCGTCGTGCTGTTCGGGGTCCTGCCGCTCGTCGCGGGTATCCGCCTGTTTCTCTGGGGCCAGGGCGAGCGGCGGAGACTAATGGACTTCATCGTTCGACGCCGCGGCCCGCCTCCGTCTCCTCCGGGCGGGCCGCCTCCGAGCGAGGGCGGACGATGAACGGGCGGAAGACGTCGGATGCGTCCACGGGTAGCCCATGATCCAATCGACCACCCGGAGCCCGGCGGCGCGATCAACGAGGAGACTGGCCTGGCTCAGGGCGGCAGCTTCCGTCGCGGTCGCGTTGCGGCCCACGGCGGGCGGCGATGCCGTCGCTCAGGATCGGTCACGGCAGGCCATCTCGGAGGCCGGGCTCGACTCCATTGTGCGCACGGTGCAGTCCATGGTGCCCAAGAGCGGGTCGCCCGGGACCGCGGTCACGTTGCGCACGGGCGGCATGCCGGCTCTCACGCCGCTGCGGATCGGCATTGGCGCCGTCCGGTTCGGCTTCGAGGAAATCGGGCAGGTGCTGACGAACGAGCGGGGGGAATTCTCCCTCGCGGTCACGGTCCCGGCCTGGGCACGCCGAGATCTCACGCACCGCTTCATCGTGTTCGACTTCTACTTCGTCCCGATCGCCCTATCGGAGGTGTTTCACGTGACCGACGCCGATGGCACGCTGTTCAGAGCGGGCGCGCTGGCGAGCACGGGGCCGCCGTGTCCCGTGCTGCGAGGAGACGACAGCGTGCTGTATGCGCTGGCCGGCGCGCTCCCGGCGGTCAGAGCTGGCGGCCGCGTCGTAGTGGAAGGCAAGATCGCTGAATCATCCGCGTGTCCTCAGTGGACCACGATCGAGGTGATCCGGATCACGTCCGGGGCGCGCGAATAAGAAGGGCCAGGTCGAGTCACCGTTGTAGGTCGTACAACCACTTCACCCGGAGGGGATTATGTCGAGAGCCTTGTCGGCAGTAATCGTGAGCGGACTGGTGGTGGCGTGCACGTCGGGAGCGCGCGACGCGACCGGGCCGTTCGAGGTACCCGTGTTCAGTCACGCGTCGAACGCGGCGGAGAACGCGAATGGGGGCAATTTCGGGACGCCGCTGTCAGGCGACGAGGAAGTGCCGGCCCGCCCGACGCAGGCGCGCGGCAGCGCGATCTTCCAGCTCAACGCCGAGGGAGACGCGCTGACCTACCAGCTCATGGTCGCCAACATCGAAAACGTGTTCCAGGCGCACATTCACCGCGGGGCGGTTGGCGCCAACGGTGGAATCGTGGTCTGGCTCTACCCGTCCACCGCACCGGTCGCCGGACCGCTAGGCCAGGGCCGGATTGACGGGGTCATCGCGGAAGGGACGATTACCGCGGCGACCCTCGTGGGCACGCTGGCCGGCGAGCCGCTCTCGGCGCTCCTGGTTGAGCTGATGACGGGCAACGCCTACGTGAACGTGCACACCAACGACGGCGTCGGGGCAACGAATACCGGGCCCGGCGACTTCCCGGGCGGGGAGATCCGCGGACAGGTGGAGCACCGCGGGCATTAGGGCCGACGCTGTTCCGAGCCAAGGGCGAGGGGATCCTGTGGGATTCCCTCGCCCTTTCGTTTGTCGGGGGAAGCTCAGCCCGTACTGGCATGGTCCGCGAACCGCTCTATTCGTCTGCGAGAGGCCGCAGTCTCACGAACATTCCGCCACGCCCGCGTACGCGAACTTGATCCCGTCGAACAGCATCGTCTGTTCCGCCTGGGAATCAACCTGATACCTGACGGACTTCGTCGTTCCGTTTCCGTAGGAGAGGGTGATCGTGCCTGACTGGCGATCGCCCGAGATCGTCCAGCGACCGGCGCCTCCTTCCTGGCTCGCCGCACCCCAGCCCGGCCCGGAGGCGCCCCAGCGTGCGGCCATCTTCCCGCTGGAACCTCACCGTCGCGCCCGGCGTTCTCCAGACGAGGGTGCCAGCCCAGTACATCACCACCGTCGACGACCCGCTGGCCACGGCCACGTACGGGCAGGGCTACGTCTTTGCCCCGCTGGATCAGACCGAGATCAGCGTGGAGATCCGGTTCAACTACACATTCCGTCCCGGACTCACGCTCGAGACCTACGCCCAGCCCCTGGTCTCAGCCGGGAAGTACGAAGACCCGGGTCAGCTCACCGCCCCGCAGACGTTCGACTTCGCGCCATTCACGGGCCTCCCGTTCGACCCCGACTTCAACGTCCGGAGCCTCCGCGGTAATGCCGTGCTGCGCTGGGAGTGGCGCCCGGGATCGAATCTCTACGTCGCCTGGCAGCACCGTCGATTCGGAACCATCGGGGCGGGCGACTTCGACTTCGGCAGGGACGTCGGCGCCGTCTTCACGACGCCGGCCGACAATATCTTCGTCGTCAAGGCGAGCTACTGGTTGAACGCGTAGGAGGCACGCTTGGATGACACGACCGCGCCGACGCCCGCTGCGCTGACTGTAAGGGCGTTCGCCGGCCTCGTTCGCGCCCATGCCGCCGCAGCCGCGGCCATCCGCGGGGCGGTACCGGGCTCACTGATCGGGACGGCGATCAACATGATCGTTTTCGAGCCTGGCGGCGTCCACGCTCGCCCAGGCCGCGATGCTTGCGGGACTGCACGCGACCCAGAAACCGACAACCCCGTAACGCAGGGCACAGGGTTCTCGGTGGGCGCCGGGCCTCAGGAGTCGACTTCCTGAGTTTCGCTCACTCGGGGTTCCGAGCTCGGTGCAGGCGACGGACCAGCTGATCAATCTCGGGGTCGGTGAAGATCTCGTCGAGGAGCTTGCGCATCGGGCGCTGCCAGTTCTCTCGCTCGCTCGACCTCGTACCGGGGAGGTTCACTCCCCGACCCTCGAGCCAGAGATCCTCGAGCCAGGCAACGACCAGCGGGCTGTCCGACCCACCGAGCCACTCCAGCAGCTCGGCCAGCAGCGCCCGTGGCTCCTTTACGCCGCGACCCAACCGCCTGGCGAGTCTCCGCACGGCTCTTAGTCGTTCCTTTCGGACGCTCGGCTCGGCCTCCTTGACCAGCAGGCTGTACTGAATCCGTTCGGCGATGTCCGTGCCGGTGAGCCACCCCGCGAACGTGGGCGTATCGTGCGTGCCGACGAGCGCCACGTCCGCCGCGGTCGGCGCGGCGACCTGCGGGTCCTTCGAAGCCTGGAACTCGGCCAGATACATCCCCCAGATCCGGTGGCGCGGAAGCGCCTCGTCGATCTCGCGGGGAACGGTTCCCAGGTTCTCACCCACCACCTCGCACCGGTTGCGGTGCGACTCCAGGACGAGAATGGCGAACAGCTCCTCCGCGGGATACGAGACATAGGTCCCTTCGTGCAGTCCGAAACCGTGGGGAATCCAGTAGAGGCGAGTCCAGGCCATGATGTGGTCCACTCGAAGCACGCCGGCCAACTCCGCCAGGTGGGCGATGGACGCTGCCAGGTACCGGTGGCCGTCGCGGCGGGACTCCTCGGGGATGACCGGGGGGAACCCCCAGTCCTGCCCACTCGGGAAGCCCAGGTCGGGAGGGGCGCCCACCGACATCCCCTTGCCGAACAACGTCTGCCGGGACCACGGATCATAGCCGTCCGGGTGGACGCCCACCGCCAGGTCCAGCCCCAGGCGGAACCCGCCCCGGTCCAGGCGCTGTCTCAGGTGGTGGAGTTGCTCGCGCACCAGCGTCTGCGCCACGAGGTGGAAGCGCTCCTCCTCAGGATCAATGTGGTCAGGCTCCAATGTTCCGGCGCGTGCCTGCGTAGGCCAGGCCAGCCAATTCCTCCCCAGCCGAGCCTGCGCGCCGCGGAACCTCGCATAACGGACCAGCTCCTCATCCAGCAGCGACGGGTTCGGAGCCGGGCGTGTCGCCAGTGCCGAGCGGACTTCGGCGTGTGCCCGGGTCACGTCCACGGTATTGGGGACGGCCGACGGGCGATGGGCATCACGGAGATCGAGAATCAGCTCGGACCAGAAGAGGCGACTCACCGGGGAATACGGGCTGGGCTCCGGCGGCTCCGAGTTGAAGGTGGGATTCAACGGGAGAACCGTCACAAGGTCTCCGCCCCGCTCGCCCACCCAGCGGCACAGCGACTCCAGGTCCCGCAGGTCGCCCACCGTACGGCTGCGCGCCGAGCGCAGGGCGGCGAGATGCGTGGCGAGCCCCCAGCTCCGGTGCGACCCCGGCCGGCGCCACGTTTGCATCGGCGCGGCAATGACCGTGCACGTCTCGACGTGGCCTGAGTGGTCGACCACGAGGCGGTGGTAACCAAGCGGAAGCGAGCGAGTTGCCCGAAGCTCCGTGCTGGACACTTCGAGCGGCGCGACATCCCCATCCGCGACATCCCCATCCTCGAGGCGCATCTCCGCATGGACGGGACCGGCTTCGGTGATCGCGACGGGAGGCAGCGTTCCATCCCAGGCAACGAGGACCGGCGGCGCGAGCCCGGTCTTTCGGCTCGCGCGGTGTGCTTTCAATGCCTGGGCGGCGTCACTGGGGCGCTCGACATGGGCGCCCAGCGCGGCGCAGATGCGCAGCAGCGTCTCTGGAGCGACCGTGACACGCCTGCCGAGGCCGTCCGTGTAGCAGGTGTGGACACCCAACGCTCGGGCGAGTGATCGGAGAGCCCCCATCTCATCCATTATCTTTCCAAGAGCCTTCCATACAGGCGGACCTCGAGATGTGGAGTCGTCGCGCCGCGGTCGCCGCTCTCCCCTGCTCCGCGACGAGGGCTGCAGCTCAGCGCATTCTTCTGCCGCTTCTGCCGCTCGTCGCGCCTCTGCTGCCGCTTCCGGCGCGCGCGCAGGCGCCGGACACGTCCTGGGTCGCCCGCAGCGCAATCTACGAGGTCAACGTCCGCGACTTCTCGCCTGCCGGTGACGTGCGGGGCGTGACCGACGGGCTGGACCGCATCGAGGCCGTCGGGGCGAACGTCGTGTGGTTGATGCCGATCCACCGGTCGGGATTCTGAACCGGAAAGGACCGCTCGCGTTGCCTTACTCCGTGCGCGACTACTACGCGATCGATTCCGCGTTCGGCACCGCGGTGGACTTCCGGGCGCTCGTTCAGCCGTGCACGGTCGCGGCATGATGCTCATCCTGGACTGGGTTCCGAAACAAGGCGGGCTTCAAGCCCTCCGCTCCGGCCAGGCGGCCGGCGAGTCCAGTGGAATTGCGGATTCGCTCAGCGAAGTCTCTCCACCAGCCAGGCCGCGAGGGCATCGAGCACCTCGCTGGCCACCCGCGTGTCCTCGATCGCGGCATACTCGGCCGGCGCGCCGTCCGACAACGCCACCAGGAACAAATGGTTGAGCCGCGGGAACACGCGCACGGTAACATCGCGATTGCCGCCCGCGCGGATCACCTGCGCCAACGTATCAGCCTGGCCAGCAGTCACCTGCCGGTCGAGCGCCCCCTGGAGAATCAGCACCGGTTGTTTCATCCGCCGCGCGGTGGTCTTGGGATCGTAGGCACGGAAGTGCCGCATCCACGGATCCAGACGCGCCGTATCCTGCTCCAGCGACCGCAGCGCCTGCTCGCGCAGGGTGCGCTTCCGCTCGGGCGACAGACCGGACGCGCTCTCGATGGGCCACGTGAGCTGGTCGCGCAGCACCTCGAGTCCCGACTTCGCGGTGCCGGCCATGATCGCCACGGCGGCCACACGAGGGTCGCTCGCCGCCACCATGGGACCCACCACGCCGCCTTCGCTGTGTCCGGCGAGCGCGATGCGCTCAGGATTGATCTCGCCCCTCGCCCGCAGCCACGCGATCTGGGCGCGCACATCGTCCGCGAAGTCGTCCATGGTGGCCGAGTCACGCGAGCCACCCGAGGGCGCGAAGCCGCGATCGTTCACGCGCAGCACAGCGATCCCTTCTCGTGTCAGCCGATCTGCGATCTCGCGGAACGGCCGGTAGGTCGGTACCAGCGGCCAGAGATTCTCGTCCCGGTCCTGTGCGCCCGAGCCGGTGATCATCACCACAGCGGGGTGGGGCCCCCGTCTCTTGGGCAGCGTCACCGTGCCCGCCAGCTCGAACGGCTCCCCACTCACCGGACGCACTGGAATACGCACTTCTTCCGCGGTGTAGGGAGCATCAGCCGGCACCGAGTAGTCCGCCGCGGGTCGCTCGAGCCCTGGCAGGTCCGGCAGATCGGGCGTCGGGGCCCGCTCCACGTGCACGCGCTGGGCGGGGATGTCGAACGTCCGGGTTCGGCCGTCCGGGCCGATAGTGGCGGTGATCGTCAGACCGTCCAGGTCGAGCTGAATGGTGTCGCTCTGGTGCCGGACCGAGACCCGGAGCGCGGCATTGCGCTCGGCGGACCACAGCCGGAAGACGGTATCGCGGGCGGCGGCGCGGTGCACCAGATCGCCGAACACCGCGAGACTCTGTGACGCCGCGACGGCGTCCACCTGTGCCGCCACGACCCAGGAGGTGTCTCTCCCGCCCGCATGCAGCGCGACGCGAACCGAATCCCGCTCCATCCGCGCCTGATACGTCTGAAGGAGGCTGTCCTGTGGCAATCGGAACACCCGCGCTTCGTATCTGGTGAGCCGCCCGCGCGGGTCGTAGCTGGCTCGCGTCCGGATCTTCACCGCCAGTACCGGAATGGCCGTCTCGGTCTCGAGATAGTCCGGCGCGCGCACGAAGCGCTCGCGGCCGATCTCCTTCCCTGCCGTGAACATGCGGAGGATGCCGGCGTCGCGGATGTCTTGCGCGGCGGCGGGTACACCGCCCGCGAGCAGAACACCAAGCGACGCGAGGTGGGTTGAACGGCGCAGAGACTTGACGTTGAGGGCCATGATGTGCTCGCTTGCACAGAATGGTACCTTCACGCCTGACCCTCCGCGCAACAGCGCTGCTCTGCTGCGTCGGCGCGCCGGGCCTCACGCAGGAATCGCCCTCCGCAGAGCAACTGCTGCGGGACCTCGCGTGCAGCGGCTGCCACGACGGCATCCCGCCGGACAGCAGCATTCGCGACAAAGCGCCAGACCTCACCTACGCCGGGCTGCGCTACCGGCCCCACTTCGTGCGGCGCGAGGGCGTGTGGTTCTGCAACACGAACACGCGCACCGATCAGGGCTGGATTCCGATCACCCCCGACATGTTCCTTGCCGAGTGCGGCGATTGGCCGCCGGTGCGCATTCTCGGAACCGACACTCGGTACGCGAACTGTCAGGAGTGCCACGTGGCGCAGATCGCCCTGGCATTCGATTCACGCGCGAACCGATACGCGACCCGCCTCACCAGCCTGGCCATCGACTGCGAAGCGTGCCACGGCCCGCTGGCGGAGCACGTGAGACGATCGGACCCGAGCCGGATAGCCGCCTTCGAGGACCTCGCCGTGGAAGCGCTGGCCACGCGCTCCAAAGACGGCTCACTGGAGGTGTGTTTCCGCTGTCACGCGGTGAAAGACGTCCTGCTGTCCGGCTACCTCCCCGGGGAATCGCTGGAGAACTACTACTCCCTCGGGTTCCCGTCTCTTGGCGAAAGCCCGCTGTTCTTCGACGGTCGCGTACGAACCTTCGCATACCAGGAGAATCACCGGTACAGCGACTGCTATCTCAACGGATCGATGACGTGCGTCGACTGTCATGATCCGCATGCGCAGGGCTACCGGGATATTCGGGGCCGCGTGCTCGACGGACGGTTCAGCGATGGACAGTGCACCGCCTGTCATGCCAGCAAGGCGGAGCGGCCCGAGGCACACAGCCATCACCGGCCCGGTTCGCCCGGCGGCAAGTGCGCGGACTGTCACATGCCCTACGTCCAGCATCCCGAGATCGGCTATCGCATTCGGTTCGCCCGATCCGATCACACGATTCCCATCCCGCGCCCGGGCAGCGACGATCGCATGGGAGTGGTGAACGCCTGCGCCCAAGCGCAGTGCCATCCGGGCGCCGCTCCGGCCGCACTCGAGGCCCCCATGCGGCAATGGTACGGAGACCTCAAACCGCGCCCCCCCATCGTGGAGACGCTGCTCCGCGTGGACTCCCTCAGGGACGCCCCTTCAGCCGTGGCGCTGCTGGACACCACGGTCGCGCATCCTGCCTCTCAGGTGGCGGCGCTGGGGCAGTTCGCGGCGCGCTTCCTGTGGCCCGACATGCCGTCGCTCGACGCTGCGGTTGATCGCGCGCTGCGCGGACTGACCAGGAACGTTGATCTCGACCTCCGGGCCGCCGCCCTCGCGGCTCTGCACCTGGCGCGCGGCGAAGACCCGGCCACTCGGGAGTACCTGATCCGCGCACTTAAGGAACCAGGCGACGTGGACGGCGCCCTGCGTGCCCGGTGGGCCACCGCGCTCGGGACGTTCGCGGACCAGTATCAGGAGGCGGGACAGTGGGATCGGGCGGTCAATGCCTATCGCAAGGCGCTGGAGCTTCGGCCCGGCAATCCGACGATCCTCCGCAACCTCGGCGTCGCCTACGCCTCCGCCGGGAACCACCGGAGCGCGGTTCAGGTCTTGCGGCAATCGATCGCGGCTGACGCTCGCCAAGCCCTCGCCTGGATCAACCTCGGCGTGTCGCTCCAGAATCTGGGTGATACGCTCGGGGCGGAGGACGCCTACCGGCGCGCGACCGCGGTCAACGCGGATGAGCCCCTGGCGCACTTCAATCTGGGGAATCTCCTCCTGCGCCGGCGCCAGCTGCGTGCCGCCATTGGAGAATACGAGCGCGCCCTCACGCTGCAACCCACCCTCACGCCGGCGTACGAGTACCTGATGCTTGCCTCACTGGCCGACGGTGACGCCGGCCGCGCCCTTGCCGCGGCGCGCCGCTGGCGCCGGTTCGCGCCGAACGATCCGCGCCTGCGGGACCTGATCGCCGAGCTCGAGACCGTGTCACCGCCCAGGTGACGCGGCGTGCAGGGCCTTCTGCCCCGCCCACTGCACGGCGGTTACGCGAGGAACTGGCCCGAGGTGCGTCAGAACAGCGGCTGATAGCGTGGTTTCCACAGCCGGTTATAGGTCAGCCCGACTCGCAGGAGCAGGCTCGCCCCGGGATCCCGTGTGGCGTCCACCTTGCCGGAGTAGAAGAAGAAATCCGCTGCGACCGACAGCGCCAGCTCATCCACGAGCGGGACCAGCAGCTCGTGCACCATGTTGTAGCGCAGCGCCAGCTGGCTCTCCGTGTCCCGTGACGTGGGCAGGAAGTACGTCGCGTCGTTGCGCCAGCGGTACACCAGCTGGCCGCCAGGGCCGATCGGACGCTGGAGGTCCGTGCGGGCTTGCACGCCGTACTGGATGTTGGGCTGTCCGAAATCGTTTTCTACGGCGGCACCCACCTCCAGGCGTCGCCAGAATCGCTGCGGCGGCAGCGTCAAGCCGCCGACCCCCCGCAGCGCCAGCTGATGCGGATTCTCGGCGCCCGTGAACAGGTCGATCGTCGGCGTGAATTCCGTGTCGAAGATGCCCCGCAGAAACGGCCGCATCCGGGTCCCCGCGCCCCCGCGCGGCCGGACCATGAGGTCCACCTTGAAGTCGTCGGCGGACTCGTTGATCCGGTGTGCGCCGGTCGGCAGCGTGGCGCTCTGGCGAGCGTACGCGACACTGAAGCCGAGCTCCGCCGCGGAGGCTCGTCCTTCACGGGCGATGGCGAAGCGACCGTTCAGACCCACGAGCCAGGAATCGAGTGAGGCTACGCGACTCTCCGACACGGTTCCATAGCCTCCGTTGTTGTAGTTCTGATTGAAGGACACCCAGAGGGTGGGTTGATCGAAGCTCACGGTGACGAGCGGCACGTAGCGCGGGTCCGGCGCCAGCAGTGATGCGATCAGGTCCAGATGCGCGTCGCCGCGCGCCAGAGCGCGCAGGCGCCGCAGCTCGCCGACTGCGAAATCCTGCAGCGACAACGGCGCGCCGTCCCGCGCCGCCACGAGGGAGCCGTCGTCCCTGACGCGCAGCTGCCGGCGGACGCGGCGCGCGTTTTCGAGCGCCCGAAACCTGGCGCCCTCGTACAACACGTCCGTCGTAGCCACGCGATAGTAGACATTGTCGTCGAGCCGCCGCCCCATGACCGACCACTGTGACCGGTCGATTCCGCTCACCGCCAACTCGCCCGCGCCGTCTTCGAGGAGCACTTTCCTGATATCGGAGCCCGTGAGATCGAGCAGCACGATCTCGTCTTCCGTCCACAGCCAGGCCCCGATCTCGTTCTCGTGCAGCTTGCCGATGAGCGACGGGAAATGTGGCAGCGTGCGGATGATGGCGACCTCCGCCTGGCCACGCAGCCGGAGCAGGCGGGCCAGGAACTCCTCCCACATCCGCTTGGAGACGCGACCTTGCACCGTGGTCTGGTCATAGTCGCGCAGCGCGGGATGCCGGCCCGTCAGGTCCACGAACGAGGGGAACATCAGCTCACCGCGGTCGGGCTGGGTGATGCTGGCCAGCTCCCGCGTCTTCGCGAGGAACGCCGGATCGCTCGGCGTGCGATCGGTCACCGGGACCAGCTCGTGGGCGAGCGACGCGAGCACGAACGGCGCCGACGGGGACGGCCGCTGAAACACGAGCTCGAGACGCCCGATGCCCACCCCGTCGGCGACGCCCGGCGCGACGATGGCCGGTGAACCCGGCCGCGCGCGCGCCCGGTCGGCCAGGGCGACGGTGGTCCGCACCCTCGGCGGACTGGAGCGTACGTGCAGGTCGGCCACGATCGCATCGATCCCCGCGACGCGCTGCGCCAGCACGGCGTTGTCGGCAGGATTGAGGTTCGACAGCGCGATGATCGCCTGGGCGCCGCTATCGTGCAGCACTTTCACCTCCCGGCGCGCCACGTCGAGGTACGGCTCGAACACGAAATCGTCGAGCGTTTCGCGTGGCAGATCACCGCGCGTGGCCGGGCTCACCAGGCCGAACACGCCCAGCGTCACGTCACCGATCCGATAGAGTCGCCGCGGCAGGAACAGCGTCGAGTCAGCCGCGCGCACGTTTGCCGCGAGGAACGAGAGGTGGGGAAACTGACGGCGTACGGCGGCCAGCCCGTCCGCGCCGAGGGACAGCTCGAATTCGAACGGCACGGCCAGCGTGTAGCCGAGCTCCGAGAGCGTCGTGTAGTCGAGCCGTGCGCGGTCGGCGGCGCTCAAGCCCAGGTCGCCGCCGCGCTCGCCGAGGTCAACCACGAGGGTGCTCGACGCCTGCCCGTCGATGGTCGCGACCAGGTCACGGAGCAGGCTCGCCCGCGCCCCGATCCCGCCGAGGTTGACCGGAAACTCGAAGATTCGGGTGTCCCCGATGTCCACCCGGTTGATCTCACCCGTATGCCAGTCGGCGGCATTGTCCGCCCACCGAGCACCGGGCTCCTCGACCACCATGGCCCGGTCGTCGCGTTGCGTGCGCATGCGGTACATCCGCACGGTGGTCGGGACCAGGTCCGGGAAGTCCGACCAGCGCCGTGGGTTCCGCTCGATCATGGACAGGAGATCCGGACCCTCCCGCCACGGATCCTGCACGATCAGCACGTTGTTGGATCGCAGCGCCCGGACGGAATCGAGCCGCTCGATGGTATCACGGGCGGCCAGAACCTCCAGCAGCTCGTCGCCCCTGGGTTCCTCTGACGGCTGAAACACCACGAGCCCCGGATGACGCCAGGCCATATGACTCACCAGACGGAACGGCACGCCCTCCGCGTTCGCCTGCTCCGTGAGCAGCTCGTGCTCGTCCTGGGCACGAAGCACGCCCAGGGCGCCGAGGCTCCTGCCCGTGTACACGATCGTAATCCGCGCCAGGCTGTCCGGGGACTGGGCCGCAACAGGCCTGCCGACCATGAGGCCAGCGGACGCCCACGCCAACACGATGCGGATGACAGGCATCCGCCGCCGGATCTTCAACGCAGCCGCCGCCCCGGCGTCCACGGCGCTCCCGCCGCCTCGAGGTCCCGTTCCAGCCGGGCGAGGTCTCCCTCGAGCAACGCCGTGAGCGCGCGTGCCAGGCCGTCGAGCGCTTGCGTGGCGATCTCGATGTCGCGCCGCTGCGTCGCGGTCGGCATCTGGCGCGTCTCCCAGTGCCCGCTCATTACCTGGCTCACGCGGCCGCTGAGGGACGGCGCGGTTGGCTCGTTCAGCCGCTGGCGAGCCGGATCACCGTTCAGCTCCAGCTCGAGTGTCGCCAACGCCTGCGTCACGGAGTCCATTCTCGTGAACAGAGCGGGATCGGCGCGGGGGGCCTGGACCAGGGCCGCGCGCATATGCCGCATCTGGTCCCGCGCGCGTCGGATTTCCTCTCCCGCTCCGGCGATCCGGCGTCTCAGCTCGGCAGTCTGCTGCTGAAAGGCGGCCGCCACGACGAAGTCCGTGCCCGCGGGAGCGGTCGGCACCGGCTTCACCTCGAACGACTGAGCGGTCCCCAACCGTCGCACACCGCTTGCCGACACCACGGCCAACTGCGCGGTGTACCGACCCGGCGCCATCAGCGGCCCCCGCGCCGCATCGCCCCAGGGCGGCCGGAATCCCGGTGGACTCAGATCCACCGGGTTGGGATCCGGACCGCGGAGATCCCAGCTCACCCGGTGCAGGCCCTGTTTGGCCGGCCCCTCGATCCACCGCACGCCGCGGCCCGCCGCGTCGGACACAATCACGAGCACCTTGGGGCCTGACTCCAGCGCCTCGGCGCGCAGGCGGTCGAACCCGGGGAACGGCACGTCCGCGTTCCGCTCGCGGAGTGTCTTCTCCGTGGCCTGACGCGCTTCGCGGGCGGTGGTAGGCGCCTCGCGCAGGTAGTAGGTCAAGATCGCACCGAAGGGCGGGTTCTCGGCGGTGTAATCGTCGCTGCCCTTCGTGGGGCGCCCGGGCGCTTGAGCGGGCTGCGAGGGCACGTACCACCATGCCTCGCGCACCGGGAAGAGCGTGGCCTCCTGGGCGAGCGCGCCGGCCGCGATCTCGCGCAACGGCGTGTAGTCGTCCAGGATGTAGAAGCCCCGCCCGAACGTCGCGCCGACCAGGTCGTTGTCGCGGCGGTGGAGCTTGACGTCGCGGAACGAGATGGTCGGCACTCCACCGCTCAACTTGTACCAGTTGGTCCCACCGTTGGGGCTGAAGTAGATCCCGAACTCGGCGCCGAGGAACAAGAGATCGCGCCGGACATGATCCTGCTGGATGGACCAGGCGATCGTTCCCTTCGGCACATCGCCGGCGATGGAGTGCCAGGTCCGACCCAGGTCGGTGCTCTCGTACACGTAGGGTGAGAAGTCCCCGGTCTTGTGGGCGTCGGCCACGGCGTAAATGGTCCGCGCGTCGTACAGCGACGCCTCGACGTCGTTGATGAACGAGAGCGGGGGCAGGCCCGGCAGTGCGGCGGCGCGTGTCCATGTCTGGCCGCCGTTCGCGGACACCTGCACCAGCCCGTCGTCGGTTCCCACCACCAGCACGTTCGCCTCCACCGGTGACTCGGCGATGGCCGTGATCGTGGCGTATTTGGACATCGCGGCGTTGTCGTGCAGCGCATCCACGCTCCACAGCCGGCCCATGAAGCGCTGCTCGTAGCGGGAGAGCCCCTGCGTCAGGTCGCCGCTGATCGGCGTCCATCCGCTGCCGCGGTCGTCGCTGCGCCACAGCCGCTGCGATGCGTAGTAGATCCGATCGGGGTTGTGCGGGCTCACCAGGATCGGCGAGTCCCAGTTCCATCGCTCGGGCGGGTCCGCGGCGCCGGACTGCGGGCGGATGCTCAAGCCTTCGTCGCTCCTCCGGTCTTTGCGGTACAGGTTTCCTTCCTGCCACATCAGGTAGAGGACGTCAGGATCGCGCGGATCGAACGCCACGCCGTAGCCGTCGGCGCCGAGCGGCACGTACCAGTCCTGGTTGCGGATGCCGTCGCGGTTCAGCGTGCGCGAGGGGCCGTGCAGCGTTCCCAGGTCCTGCGCGCCGCCCAGGATGTCGTAGAACGGCTCGCGGTTCGAGAGGGCGACCTTGTAGAACTGGGAGACCGGTAGATTGGGGAAGTGGCGCCACGTGGCGCCCTCATCGAAACTCTCGTACAGCCCAGCGTCCGTGCCCACCAGCATGTGCCGCCCGTTCGCCTGGTCGATCCACAGCGCGTGGTTGTCGCTGTGCTTTTCGTGACCGGTCTCGAGAATGCTGAAGGTCGAGCCGCCGTCCCGCGTCACGTTGATGAACACATCCACCTGATAGACCAAGCGGGCGTCGTGCGGCGAGGCCTCGATCTCCTGGTAGTAGTGCGGCCCCGTCCCACCGGAGATGTAGCTGTTCCGCTTGTCCCAGCTTTCTCCCTTGTCACGCGAGCGATAGAACCCGCGCTCCTCTTCATTGGCCTCGATGGTGGCGTACACCAGGTCGGGATTGGCCGGCGTCACGGTCAGGCCGATTTTTCCCATGTCGCCCTTCGGGAGGCCAGTCTGTACCTGACGCCATGTCACACCATTGTCGCTGGATTTCCAGATCCCCGACTTCGGACCGCCGCCGAGGAACCCCCACACGTGTCGCCGGCGTTGATACGCGGCCGCGTACACCACGTCGGGGTTGGACGGATCGAACTCGAGGTCGGTGACGCCGGTGTTTTCGTCTATCTGGAGCACCGCCGTCCAGGTCGCACCGCCGTCGGTCGTGCGATAGACGCCGCGCTCTCCCCCCGCTGACCACAACGGCCCTTCGGCCGCGACGAGCACGACGTTGCCGTTCCGCGGATCGATCAGGATTCGTCCGATGTGCTGAGAGGCGGCGAGCCCCATGCGTTGCCACGTGCGCCCGGCGTCCCGGCTGCGATAGACGCCGTCACCCCAGCCCACGTGCCGGCCACTTACGTTCTCGCCGGTGCCGACCCACACGACCTCAGGGTTGATGGGGTCAATGGTCACTTCGCCGATCGAGTAGGACGGCTGGTCGTCGAACACGGGTGTCCAGGTGACGCCGGCGTTCGTGGTCTTCCACACTCCGCCCGAGCCGGCGGCGACGTACCACGTGCCGGGGGTGCGAGGATGGACCGCGATGTCGGCGATCCGGCCGCCGGCGTAGGCGGGGCCAATGCTCCGCAGCGGTAGCGCGACGGCGGCCCGTGCGACGACGGTGTCGGCGGTCTGGCCGATGACCGGGGCCGGGATCGCGGCCGATGCGGCGAGGGCCAGAAGCAGCAGTGTTCTCATCATGCGTACCGTTCAGGAAGGTGATCGGACAGCCACGCCAACTGTCGGTGGTCAGGATCGGGCCAGCTTCGAGCGCGCGAACCGACGGGCAAAGGCCGCCGGGGGGTTGTGCGCCGTCGCCATGTCGTACGCTTTCTGATAGATCGCCCTGGCTTCGTCCCGCCGGCCGGTCTGCTCGTAGGTCATCGCCAGCAGGCAATGCATGAACGGATCCCGATTGTTGCCGTCCATCGCGACGGTCTTTGTCAACCAGGTCTCCGCTGCACCGAGGTCGCCGGTGTAGAGTGCCACGTAGCCCGCGAGATAGGGAAAGAACCGCTCCTGATCCTCGGCCATCTGAGGATCGCTGTCGAGAATGCGTCGAGCTTCCTGCACCTGTCGCTGCGCCTCTGACGGGTCACCCCGGCGGGCCGCAAGCCGACTAAGCGCGTGCGCCAGCCGGTAGTCCCACAGACTCTTGGGATGCGCCTTCGGCTCCGGCTCTTTGAGACCGAGCTCGCTGCCCCGCCGATACATGCGCTCGGCAACATCGAGGTCGCCGGCATCAATGCAGACGCGGGCGGACTCGTTGGCCATCTCGCCCTCCTGATAGAAGGCGTTCTGCGGCTCCGCCTGCTCGCGGGTCTGCCAGTACGGAATGACCATCTCGTGGTACCGCACGGCGTTGGAGCAGTCGCCCTCGAAGCCGTACGACATCGCCATGCGGCGTTGCACGGCGGCCCGGGCCGCTGGATCGGGGGCGTTGTCAATCAGCCGCTGGAAGATCGCGCGCGCCGCCGCGTGCGCACCTTCCTGGTCCAGACGTTGGGCCTCGCGGAGGCTGTCCGCCCGAGGGCTGGCATCGCGCTGGGCCGTGAGCGGCGACGGCGCGAGAAATAGGGCGGCGGCAGGCAACGCGGCCCATGACAACGCGTGGCGGACCGTCGGCATCGGGACACTCCTTTCCGAACACTCAGCAGAGGGCGTAGGCGGGTAAGGTAGGGTCCGATCGGACGGGTGACGAGTCAGGGAGGCAACGTCGCGAGTGCGTCCGCTCGCTTCGCCAGCCGGCGCCCGTTATTCGGCAGCCCTTTCAGAGCTCGAGCACCGTCCCGACCCCCTGAGCCCGCGCGCGGCGGTATACCTCAGGCGCCACGGCCATGTCGTCCAGCGCCAGGCCCAGGTTCATGGCCAGGGTCCGCTCGGCCGGATGCTCGCGGCCCGGCTTCAGTCCCGCCACCAGCTCACCGAGGTCGCAGTGCGGGTCCGGGGTTCGCTGGAAGTAGCCCACGCTGCGGTAATAATGGAATTGCGCGTGATCGTCGGTGGCAATGCGGTCCATTTCCGCGAGCGCCGCGGGCTGCCAGTAGGAATCGAAATCCACCGCCGAGCCGAAGCCGCCGGCCTTGAGCCAGCCCGCCTCGATGGTGGGCGACGGCTGTTTCAGGATGGGCCCCGCGGTGACCACGAGGTCACTCTCGACGACGGCCGCCCGGGGCTGCTCCACGGCGATCACCTCGAGCTTGAGCTTCGCCGCCATCTCCTCGGCGTAGCGCTGACGGGCCGCGGGGACGATGTCGTAGGCGTACACACGGCGAACCGGGAAGAGCGCGGCCAGCGCTTCCAGGTTGGTCCGCCCCTGCACGCCGCAGGCGAGGATGGCTACCACCTCGCTCTCCGGCCGGGCGAGGTACCTGGCCGACAGCGCCGTCGCGGCACCGGTGCGATAGGCGGTGATCCAGGTGCAATCCATGACGCAGGAGGGGAGGCCCGTCTCGTCGTCGTTCAGAATGACGAGCCCGCTGACGTACGGCAGGCCCCGCTTCACGTTGTCGGGATACCCGCTCACCCACTTGATCCCCGCGGCGCGCATCGCCGGGATGTAGGCCGGCATCGCGTGGATAAAGGCATCCGGTCGCGTGTGGATGCCCGGCTTGGGCGGCATCTCGACGCGCCCTGCGCCTTTTTCCCGGAACGCCTCCTCCAGCAGGCGGATGATGGTCGGCACGTCCGGCCCCACCGCTTCGACGTCGGCGCGAGAGAGGTAGAGGAGCGGGGGCGATGGCATGGGGATCGCTCTGCTGGCACCGGGCCCGGCCGCTACCGGACGCTGAAAGTCGCCGTGGCCACCTGCGACCCCCACGCGAAATCGAATGCCCCTCGCCCGCCGTCGAGGTTGCGGATCGTAATGGTGAGGTCCTCGACGTGCTCGGGCGTGGTCGCCATTTGCAGCGGGACACGCCCGAGGTCCTGCGCCTGATTGTATGACGTGCCCCACTGGCCCACCTGCCGGTTGATCACCAGCTGAGGCCCGCTTCGAGCGTTGAACATCCAGAGCGTGTAGAGGCCCGGCGGAACGGTAAGGTTGCCAAAGGTCAGCTCACGCGAGGTGGCCAGGTGCGTGGCCTCGTTCGCGCCGAGGCGCCAGATCGTGTCCGGGGGGACCAGCATGCCGCCCCACACTGTGCGCTCGCGCACCTGCGGGCGCCCATAGTTGATGAACACCACGCTCTGGAGGAACGAGCCGTAAGCGACCCCACGGGCCGACAGCGTTCCCAGGGGCGTCATCCGCCCGGCGACGGCGGCAATGTCCACGCGACCCGTGCCGCGCGTGGACATGAACTTCTGCGTCGTGCCGGAGGCATCCACCGACAGCAACCGGCCATCGCGATCGGCGCGAAACACAGTCACATGGCCCACCACGTTGGCGGCGCGAACCGTGTCGCCGCCTGCGGCGGTGAGCGTCAACGTTCCAGGGTTTGCGCCGCCGATCCCGACCACGGCCACAGCGGCGCTCGGCGTGTTGGACCTCCGGAGCTGTGCAAACGCGACCTCCATGAGCCCGAAGGCGGGACTCTGGAACGGCACGCCGCGGGCCGCCGGCAGCATGCGCACGTTGACGCTATCGGCAAACACGGCTTCGCGTCGTACCGAATCCCCCACGAACGTGAGGCGGATCTCGGCGGGCTGATTGGGCACCGGCGCGCCGGCCAGCGTCCGCACGCGGTAGGTCGCCGTCACCGGGCGGCCGTCCGCCGCCAGCGCCACGTCGTACTGGAGGCGGGTGCCGGTCGCCCCCAGGCGCGAGGCAACTTCCCCGGTCATCCGGTTCCCCGTGCGGGTGTACTGCTCAACCGCAACCGTGTCCTTGCCGAGCTTGTGGACGAACAAGGCGTCCTGAGCGAAGAGGGGTGTCGCCACGGCGAGCGTGGCAAAGCTGATCGAGAACAGCGGCGTGCGCGGATTCATCGCTCGATCCTGCGTTGGCGTGACAGAAAGGCGATCCATCATTGCGAGCGTATTATCCCACGCGTACGAGCTTCCGCCAAGCCCACCGGGCCGCGATACTTGCTACGAAGAACCACTGAGGCTCTGCACAAGTCACTTGCGCAGAGCTTCCCTGACGTCCCGGCCGCCCTCCCCTCAAGCGGAGTCACGCATGAACGCAACTCGAAGAGGTCTCTCCCCAGTCGCTTTCTTCTATCTGACCGTTGCGGCCGTCGCGCTGGCGTCGTGCGGCGGCGACCGGCCGGGCCGGCGCACCGATCAGTAGCCCGCGCCGCGCGCCGTGATCCTCCAACCCGCCACCGGCGACACGGTGGGAGCGGAGGTCCGAGTGATTCTGGGAGCGGAAGGGGTCGAGGTGGCTGCCGCGGATGGCCAACGCGTCGCGACACGCGGCCATCACCATCTCTTCATTGATGCGGACGTCACGCCGGGCGACGCCGTGATTCCGGCCGGCGTCCCCGGCATCGTGCACATCGGCACTGGGGCCAGTGAGGCCACCGTGTCCGGGCTCGCGCCGGGGCAGCATCGTATCATCGCGGTGCTGGCGTACGGGAATCATGTGCCGATGGAGGGCGTGGGGACGGATACGGTGGTGGTAGTGGTGAGGTAGGCAACGCCGCGACCGCACGGAAACGCACGTCACGGGAGATCGCTGATGACATGCAACGCCATCCTCACGGCGCTCGGCGCTGCCCTGCTCGTGACGCCGCCGGCCGCCACAGCGCAGAGCGATCGGACGAGCAGTCGCGCGCCGGCGCCCGGATTCGCCGATCCGGACCGGCTCTCCAAGCTGTCAGGCGCCTTCCCCGAGGTGGACCGCCTCATGCGCGAGTTCGCCGAGCGTGTGCACGTTCCGGGCATCGCCTATGGCATTGTGGTGGACGGTCGCGTGGCGCACCTCGGCGTATCCGGACTGCGCGAGCTGCCCACGCGGGCTCCGGTCGAGAGCACGACGCCGCCCACCACCCGCACCAGTCCCTTTTCCACCAAGGAGTCGAGCTGGTCCAGCGCACGATGCCGTTCGCCTTCGCCATAGCAGACGTGTTCCATCGCCTCCAGCGTCCATCCTTCATGGAAGACCGAGGCCCGACGCAGCAAGCGCTGCTCGGCCGGGTCGAGGAGCGAGTAGCTCCAGCTGATCGTGGCGCGGAGCGTGCGTTGGCGGATAGGGAGGTCGCGGTCGCCCGAGGTGAGAAGGTCGAGCGCGTGGTCGAGCCGCTGGAGCAGCGCCGCCGGCTCGAGAACCCGCACCCGCGCCGCGGCGAGCTCCAGCGCGAGCGGCAGCCCATCCAGCCGCCGGCAGATCGCCGCGACCGCCGCCGCGTTCGTGACGGAGAGCGCGAAACCGGGCTTGACCTTCTCGGCGCGCTGGACGAAGAGCGCCACCGAGGGACAACCACCGAGCGCTTCGATGGACGTCGTCCCCTCCGCCGGCAGCGCCAGCGGCGGCAGCAGGAACTCCGACTCGGCGCCGATCTTCAAGGGCGCGCGGCTCGTGGCGACCACCTGGAGCGCCGGACAGCGCGAGACCAGGGCGGCGATGTCGCCGGCGGCGTCGAGCACCTGCTCGAGGTTGTCGAGCACCAGGAGCGCGCGACTGTCGCCGATGACGGTGCCGATGGCGTCGAGCGCCGTGCGGCCGGGCGCCTCGGCGATGTCGAGTGCGATGCCCACGGTGGGGAGCACCTCCGCCGCGGCCGTGACGGAGGCGAGCGAGATGAAGGCGGCGCCGCCGGGATAGTCAGCCTCGAGGCGGCGGAAGAGCTCGATCGAGAAGCGCGTCTTGCCGGTCTCGCCGTAGCCGGTGATGGAGAGCATCCGCGCTCCGTCGCGGAGCCGGTCGGTTGCCGCGGCGAGCGTGTCCTCTCGGCCGAGCAAGGGCGTGGACGGGGTGGGCGGCGGCTTGCGGAATGCGCCGGTGGCCGGCGTGCCGCCGGGCGGTCCGCCCGGGACGTCCACATCCGCCCGCGCCATCGCCGCTCGCCAGTCCTGGATGGTCGGGAATCGGTCGGCGGGGATCTTGGCGAGCGCGCGCTCGACCGCCGCGGCCACCGACCCGGTGACGCTCGGGCAGGCGGCGCGGAGCGAGGGCACGGGGTGCACGGCGTGGCCGGCCATCACCGCCACCGCCGTCGGGCCCGTGAACGGCGGGCTCCCGGCGAGCATCTCGTACACCATGCAGCCGAGCGCATAGAGGTCGCTGCGCGCGTCCACGGTCTCGCCGCTCCACTGCTCCGGACTCATGTAGTGAGGGGTGCCGAGCGCCATCCCCGTCATCGTCAGCTTTTCGTCGCCGAGAGCAGTCACCGCCTGGGCGATCCCGAAGTCCGCGACGATAGCATGGCCGTTCTCGAGGAGGATGTTCTCCGGCTTGATGTCGCGATGGATCACCCCGCGGGCGTGCGCGTAGGCCAGCGCATCGGCAACGTCGTCGGCGATCCGCAGCGCGTCAGCGATAGGGAGCTGCGTCTCACGCGTCAGCCGGTCCCGGAGCGACTCCGCCGCGACGTACGGCATCACGTAAAAGAGGCAGTCCGCGACCTCGCCCGAGTCATAGAGGGGGAGGATGTTGGGGTGGCGGAGGTTAGCGGTGGTCGTGATCTCGCGGAGGAATCGCTCATGGCCGCGCGATGCCAGCAGCTCGGGGCGCAGGACCTTCAGGGCAACCTGTCGCCCGTGCTTGACGTCCTCGGCGAGGTAGACGGTGGCCATCCCGCCCGCGCCGAGCTCGCGCTCGATGCGGTAGCGGTCCGCCAGGGCAGTTTTCAGACGCTCGAGGGTATCGCTCAAGGGCAAGCCGGTGCTGGCGCGGGCTCTACGTTACCGACCGCTGTGGGCGCCGGCCAGAGCGTGGTGCCAACTAGCTGGCAAGCTGGGCCATCGAACTTCCGCGAGTCGGAACGGCGGGATCTGATCGGAAATGCCACCAGCCGCACGCGATGGGCACGACCAAAGCCCACCGAAACGACAACGCCCCACCGCAGGGCGGGGCGTGAGTCGGGACGGCGGGATTTGAACCCGCGACCCCCTGAACCCCATTTCAGGTTGGGGGAAACCTTGAAAACGTCAAGTTGTTGGCTTTCAACGAGTTCCGAGCGTCGGTCCCGACATTCTACCGTTGCCGTTGCCGGGGTTTGCCGGGAGAAACGGCAACAGAAACGGCAACTCCCGTGTCCCGGTGGATGCGGCCGGCTTTGGCTCTGCCGCTTCGAATCCCGCCAATCCCTAAGCCCATCGGGAACCCCCTCCGCGCCTTGACACCCCGGAGTCCGAGCAACCGCAGAGCCACTTAGGCAGGCTGGCGGCCCCATTCCGACAATAGTTGGCACTTGACAGAACCGTCTAAGTAGGCAACTATGGTACTTGCGCAGTTCAATACAAACGGGGGGCCGCATGGCCAAGCCGACGATTGAGCAGCTCGAGCAACTGCTCGAGAACGAAGAACAGGTTCCCGTCGAGATCCTGCCAAATGGCGAGATCCGAGCGAAAGGTGGAGCGAGCGCAAGCGAACTCGGAGGGAAAAAGCCAATCACGATGCGGGAGCAACTGGGCGGTGAATACACCCGACAGAGTCATGCTCGGGGGCACGCTCGTGGACATTCGTAGGTTGCGTGCCGAGGTTGTCGAGGCGCAGATGCAGTTCTCGAATGTTGAGCTTCGCCTCACCGCTGAATCGGAACCGTATGCGAAGGTCGCTCTCCAAACCTCGGCGGGCGGCGTATACGTCCTGTCCGTCTTCTTCGATGGCTACCCAAACCGGATGCCGCAGGTCTTTGTAGACGCACCATCACTTCGGTCGCCGCCGCACCGGTACAAGGACAGCCACATTTGCTACATGCATCCGTCGATGTGGAATCCGGGCATTCACAATCTCACCTTCGTGATCGCTCGGGCTGCAAAGTGGCTGAACAAGTATGAGGTCTGGAAACGGACGGGGTACTGGCCGGGAGCGGGAATCCAGCACTGAGGTCGCGTATGCCCCGAGACTTCGAGCTAGTTAGCATGTCGGACCTGCGGGCAAAGCCCGGAGAGATTCTGGACGCCGTGTCTGATGGTGGACGAGCCTTCCTCGTCGAGCGGAAGGGGATTCCTCTGGCCTGCCTGGTTCCGGTTGAGGATTTCATGCCCGACATTCCGAAGGCCAGGCTGGCACAGGAGTTCACTGACCTGCAGAAGGTCGAGGCCGACCATCAAATAACCTTCAATGCTAAGAACGAGGTTGTCATCCGCGTTCCCGGCTTGGCAGAAGAACCTGATTCGCGGATAGAGATTGTGCTTCCGCACGGGTATCCGAGCGTTCCTCCAATCATACGCGCAGAGCCGGTCGACGATTCGAGCCCGCATCGTTGGCCTGACGGGTCCCTTTGTCTCTATGGCATGATGACGCAGTGGAACCCCGGTAAGCACGGTGCCACGTCATCGATCAACCTCGCGCGGATGTGGTTGCGTGGGTACAAGAACTGGCGTCAGACGGGCGCTTGGCCTGAACCAGACGAGACTAATGAACCAGACAACACTGTTCGCTAGAGTTGAAGGTCTATTCGACGTCGGGGTTCTGGGCGATGCCCATGTCCTAGTTGTCGGATGCGGCTCTGGCGGCGGCAACGTCGCGCTACAACTCGTCATGTCAGGCATCAAGCATTTGACGCTAGTTGATAAGGACATTCTTGAGCCTGAGAACGTCATTCGTCACGTGTGCGGGGCCCAGTTCCTCGGAAGGCCGAAAGTCGATGCCGTTGCGGAGGTCCTTCTGGACAGGAACCCGTCGGCGGAGGTCACAAAGCTCGATCTAGACGTAGTTCGTGACGCCCGGACAGCGCTTCTCGTTCAGGAAGCAGATGTTGTGGTGTTGGCGACCGACAACGAACCGTCACGGTGGTTGATCAACGAACTGTGCGTCCGGACCAAGACGCCGTCTTGTGTAGCGCGCGTATTTACGCGGGGAATAGGAGGGGAGGTCTTCGCGTACCGACCGGGCAACGGTGGCTGCCTTGCGTGCCTCGAGGGTTTCCTGCAGCGAACCACGTTTCGATCGGGCATCCGAGAAGTAGACCTGCTCAACGAGGACGAGCGCCAGAAATTGTATGGTCTTGGCGTGGAGGAAATCAAGGATTCGCCTGGCCTTAACATCGACATCGCCTTCGTCACGGCCTTCCACACACGCTTCGTGTTGGATTCAATAGCGCGTCTCCTACCCGAGCGTCCGAAGTATCTCAGCGAGATCCCTGAGAACTACCTCGTTTGGGGCAATCGTCCGGTGGCGCCCTTCGACAGAAACTTTCAGCTGCAGAGGATCACTCTGACACCTCAAGCTGGATGCAAGATTTGCGGAATGGCGGAATCAAATGACGCGATTTGACCCGGCCAAAGGCGTACGTGTGGCCATATCTCGCTCCGTGCTTACGGCGGTCTTCGACGAGTGCGACAGGTACGGGCATGTTGAGACCGGTGGTCGAATCGTGGGAACGTATCGACGTGGTCGCAACCTGGACGTGACCGTGACTGGCATGATAGACGCGGGACCCCAGGCTCGTCGTGCCGTGACCAGCTTCTTCCAGGACGGAGAATATCAGGAGGGTGTCTTTCGCGAAATCGAGAGGGAGCATCCTGATATTGAGCACCTGGGCACATGGCACACACATCATGTGAACGGCTTCCCTACACTGAGCGGCGGTGACATCGAGACGTATAGGCGCACCGTCAACCATCCGCAACACAACTTAGACTTCTGGTACGCCTTGCTTGTGACCGCAAAGGTCGCGGGACCGGATCGGTACAGAGTGAAGCACTACCTCCTTAGGCGGCACGACGACAAGGTGTACAAGATACCGCCGAAGCTCGTGCGGGTAGCGGAAGAGCGCGCGATCTGGGTCCCCGGCGTCACGCGTGGGCGGCCCCAGGCCGCTCCGGCTTCCAGTATCGAGTCTGACAGTGCCAGTCATTCCAGGCAAGAGCGGCGCGCTTTCGATGATCAGGTACTGCGACAGCTATTCCCCAACCTGCGGCCATTTTTCTCCGAGGCTGCGCAGTGTCTTCTGTGGAAGGGGTCCATCTCGCTGCTTGATCATTCCAGTGCAGACGTGGTAGTGGTGGAGTCAGTGTCGGAGGGCAAGACGGGCTACGAAGCCATGGTCCCGCGGAAGGAACGGGAACGGTTTCCGGTCGCGGCGAGGGCGCAGGACGAGACACCGTGGCTTGCTGTCCGAAGGCTGGAGCTGCACCTCAACCGTTTGGTCGCAGGCTTGGGAAACTAGATCTCCGCGAAGCCGGAGGGGAATGCAATGGACATCATAACTGTGAACGTGGGCCAAGGGTCCCTGGCGATCGTGAGGAATCGTTCTGAGGCAATCGCCATCGATGCCCGAATTCCCCCGGGCGGTGACGATACAGTAGGCAACGTCAAGCGTCACCTGGCAACGTTTCTGAAGGACCACGCCTTCCGCGGGGTGATCTTGACGGGATTCGATCGGGATCACGCGGACGTACGGTGCTTGGCCATATTGCTCCGAAAATACCGACCCGAGTGGGTTCTTTTCCCGGACTACGACAAGGACACCGATTCTTACGCAGACGTCATGGCTCTCCTCGAAGAGGAAGTGGCCCTGAGGGCGGGTACTTCATCACCCCTGGAGACCATCCCGGTGACGATGGCGTCCCTACCAAGTATCGACCTGTCAGGACTAGCCAAGGGCCTTGCCTTCGAGATCTTCTCACCGCACCCCGAAGACATGACCAGTTCGAACAACTGCAGTCTCGTTATCAAGATCAAGGGGACGGACCCTGGAGGGTTCTCCTACCTCGTGACGGGGGACACCGAAAACGACCGCTGGGCTACAATCAACCGCTTCTTTGCTCGGCGGCTGGCTTCCGATGTGATGGCTGCCCCGCACCATGGGTCTCGCAATGGTACCAATGCAGAAACGTTGTTACACGTTGCGCCCAACACGATCCTGATAAGCGCGGGCGTGGACAATCCGTTTGGGCATCCCGATCCTGCTGTCGTTCAGGCGTACGTACAGGTGGCGCGGCACGTCTTCGGGACACACATCGACGGGGGGTGCTCGCTGCACACCAAGAGGCAGAACGGCGATTTTCGGACGATCGCGTTCACTGATTGACAGACTCCCTGAATCTGCAACGTGCAGCGCCAAAGGGCATGATGTGACCACAGGCGCGCGATAGAGAACCGAGGAAGAAGGATGAAACTCCTTTCGAGCGCGTTCGACCCGTATGAACGCCGAGCGCGGCTCGCACCCGCCCTCCTTGTCGCGCTTCCGCTTGCGTTAGCCACGGTTCCTTGGTTTCCGACGCAGTTCGCGGGATGGGCGGTTCTCTGGGCTATCGTCGTGGGATGCGGAGGCACGGCGTTGCTGGCCCAGTTGGGGCGCGACCGTGGTCTGAAAAGGCAGCAAAGGCTCTTCGACTCCTGGGGCGGGTCTCCGACGGTCCGGTTGCTCCGTCATCGCCAAGCGGGGAACAAGACTACGCTCATGCGATGGCACAGGAAGCTCCGTGAGCTGTTGCCGGATGTAAGTGTGCCAAGTGTCGAAGGCGAGCTGGCAGACCCGACTCAAGCGGACGACGTGTACGAAGCGTTCGGCACGCTTCTGAAAGAGAAAACCCGCGATCGGACGAAGTTCTCTCTCGTGTTCGAAGAGAACTGCAACTACGGTTTTCGACGCAACCTCTGGGGCATGAAGTCACTAGGTATCACCTCGGCGATCATAGGAGTCGTGGGAATCGTGGTCGTAATCCTCCTGAACACACAGGTTCGACAGGCCACGACGCCACCGGTCGCCTATGTTGCGGGTTCGTTTAACGCCTTGCTTCTCATTGTGTGGACCGCTGTCGTGACTCCGACTTGGGTCAAGACCGCGGCGGACGCGTACGCGGTGCGGTTGCTTGCTTCTTCTGACCATCTGTGAGTTGTACGCGGAGCCTCGGGCGGGACGTACCAAAGCGTTCATCCCCTCCGCCGTGGCGTCTTCGGCCTTACCACCTCCCTGAACGGGCGGAAAAACTCGCCCAGACTCAACTCCAGCGCCGCCGAGATCGCAGCCAACGCCTCGACGGTCGCGCGACTTTTCCCCCGCTCCAGTCTTCCGACGTAGGTCCGGTGAACCCCGGCCCGATGGGCCAGGGCCTCCTGGGAGGAAACTCCAGCTCTTAGGCGCAGCTGGCGTAGGAAGCGCCTGGCGCTGTGGAGTCTCTGGCTGGAGGAGACCCTGCTCCCCCCGTGCCCCACCGCCAGGTGGTGCTCACCGTGCCCAAGCGCCTGCGGCCGCATTTCCTCTATAACCGCGGCCTGCTCGGGGACCTCTCGCGGGTCGCGGCGCGCACCATCACGGCCTTCATTCGGGCCACCACCGGCGAGCGGAAGCTCTCGGTCGGCCTCGTCGCCTCGATCCAGACCCACGGCTCGCTCGCCAACTGGCATCCCCATCTCCATCTGCTGGTGACCGATGGCGGCTTCCGGCCGAACGGCGGTTCATCGCGACCGACAGGTAAAGCGAGTTACACTCCTCGTAGCTCATCCCGTGGCCATCGTCCTTAACGGTGATCTCGTCCGTCTGTTGTATTGGGCGCCCCGTAGGGATCGAGATCCACACGTTCTTCGCCATGGCCGGTTCCGGATGGAGCTTGGAACTGAGATCTCGTTGGTGTTCGCGCGCGGGTCCGATGGCGCGGAGCCGATGGACCGGCACCTGTTCGACAAATGGCTCGTCGCGGCCGAGCGTCATGCAGGACTGCCCAAGCTCAAGGGCGGGCTGTGGCACCCCTACCGGCGCAAGTGGGCTACAGAGCGGAAGCACCTGCCGCTCAAGGACGTGGCCGCGGCCGGCGGTTGGCAGGACGTGGAAACGTTGCTCGAATGCTACCAGCAGCCGGATCACGAGACGCTGAAGAGCGTGATGGACGGAGCGAAGACGCTGCACGACCCCGCCGTCATCCCGCAGAAACGGCAACAGAAACGACAACTCCCCGTCGGATAGCAAAACGACCGAGCGCGGTAACCTCTTGCGTGCTCGGTCGTTCCACAGTCGGGACGGCGGGATTTGAACCCGCGACCCCCTGAACCCCATGACGAGTGCTTGCGTGGTGTTGAGCGCGTACGATCAAGTGACATGGAACTCTTGACCCTGCAGCACGATGTTCGTACATTTGTACGTACATCTGGAGGATGTGATGCCGTACCGCGCGAAAGCCGCCACCGTCGGGAATTCGAAGGCCCTTCGCCTCGACTCGGCGCTCTTCCGCGAACATCCCGAATTCGCCGCGGGAGAGTTCGCTGTGAGCGTCATCGCCCCTGGCTGCATGCTGGTTCAGGCAGAGGCCAACAGGACGGACCACGAGGCTGACCCGGTGTTCGATGCCTTTGTCACCTTCCTCGAGCACCAGATGGCGCAGCGCCCCGACTTGATTAGCGCGGCTGCCCGCTCCGATCGCCATGAGGCGGACGAGATCCTGCGTGGCGTGGCCCCCGATCCCCACGCCGACCTTGGCCCGGATTTCTCGCTTTCCCAGCCCCGTCGCGCGACGCGATCGCGAAGGCGTACCAAACGAACTGCTCGTACGTGAGCTGGCTCGCTGGCGAGCAGCTTGGCGAAGCACGGTAAGGGCAAGCAGCATCGCCGCAAACCCGCCGACCAGCGGGGGCATCCCCCTGGGGCCAGTCGGTCCGGCCAGCCATCCGCTGCACCAGCGTCCCCGCTGGTCATCAACGGTTGGAGGTTGTTCTTCTGGAGCGCATTCCGGGAGCGCTGGCAAGCGATACGCGACGCCGCGCGTGACGCAAGAGACGCCGATCCAACGGGGTACGCGCTCGCGCCCGAAGTGAAGTTTCTCCGTACCGTCCGCGACCTCGTTTTCAAAGAGATACCGGCGAATCCGGATCACCCGCGGTTCCGCCAAGGAAAGACGCTCGGCCCGGCGCACACGCACTGGCGGCGCGCCAAGTTTCATCGGCGGTTCCGGCTGTTGTTCCGCTTTCACACCGCGTCGCGGACGATCATCTATGGGTGGCTGAACGATGAGACCACGCTTCGAAAGGCCGGAAGTCGCACGGATCCATACGCGGTGTTTCGCCGGATGCTCGAACGCGGCGCGCCACCACCGGATTGGGACAGCCTGATGTGGGCCTGCGACGCTGCCTCGAACCAAGGGATCGACGACGCGTCGGACCTGTCGCGTCGCCCAGACTCCTCTCCACCATGATTACGCGGTGACCGCCGGGAGAAGGAGCTGCCTGGCCAACTACGCAGGCGAGGTCAAGTAGGCAGCCTCGCTTGTCTTCGCCCCGGGCGCATGGCCCCTTGACTCGGTACCTACGTACGGGGTTCAAGCCTAGACGCTAAGAGTTGCCCGGGAGGGCACCGTGTCGCTGAGCATCAGCCAGGTCGCCGCCGCGGCGGGCGTGAACGTCCAAAGGGCGTTGCGCTAGGTTCCACCACATGGAACGCAAATGCAACCCGAATTGGGTCGCTTCCCAAGTAGGGTTGCCAATGTTGCGGATTGTTACTATTTTGGTAACGATTCATCATTACCGCAACCGAGCCCGGCATGGAACGCACCCTCTCTCGCACCGAAGCCAGCGTAGTCCTGGACCTCGAGTGGCGGAACCGGAAAACCGTGACACTGGCGGACCTGCGCGAAGCGCTCGGCGCCTCCGACAGCTACGCGCGCAAGTTCGCCCATCGGCTCGTGCAGAAGGGCTGGTTGGAGCGCCTGCGGCCGGGGCTCTTCCAACTCGTGCCCGCGGATCGCGGCCGGACAGGGGTGGCGGACACCCACCCCCTCACCGCGGGTGCCGTGCTCGTCGACCCCTACTTCTTTTCCTTCGGCGCCGCGTGTACGCACCACGGGCTCACCGAGCAGGTGTTCGCGGAGGTGTACGTGGCCTGCCGGGAGCACCGCCGACACGAGACGATCCGCGGCAAGCGCTACGTCTTCGTCTATGTGCCCAAGGAGCGGTTCTTCGGCTTCGCCGAGATCGAGGTCCTGGGAGAGGCGGTGCAGATGGCGACGCTGGAGCGGGCGCTGCTCGACGCGATCGATCGGCCCCGGTACGCCGGCGGCATCGGAGAGGTCTCCCGGATCGTGGCCCGTGCCGCGTCGCGGGTCTCCTGGGACGCAGTCCTGGCACTGCTCCGCAAGTGGCGTTCGTCGGCGCTCGCCCAGCGCTTGGGGTACTTCCTCGACCTGCATGGCGTCCAGCTGCCCCATGAGACGCGCGGCGCACTGCTCGAACTCGTCCTGCCCCACAGCAAGATCCAGCTCGGCTCGCGCCGCAAATGGGGTACGACCGGGAGGCTTGCGCGACCGTGGAACGTCGTCGAGAACGTGCCCCGCGACGTGCTGTTGTCCCCCGAGACCAAGCCTCGCCGCCGAGTGCGTCTTCAGCCGAAGACACGCGACCGGTGATCGCCGACAAGTTCGTGGACCTCTACGCCCGCAACAGCGGCCTGCGCGACAAGCTGGTCGGAGCGGGACGTGGTCCTCACCTATGCCTTGCGCGCACTACTCGACGCCGGAGTGATGGACCACCTCGCGTTCAAGGGTGGCACGTGCCTTCGGAAGCTGATCTTCGGTTCGTCCGGCCGGTTCTCCGA
>JACQHC010000164.1 GCA_016199245.1 Gemmatimonadota bacterium
CGCCTGCGCCGGCGACTCCGCGAACGCGAAGATCGTCGCATACCATTCCGGGCCGTACGCCTCCCGCGTGATCGGACCCCAGTACTCACCCGGCTCCGGGTTCTCGTACGACGGCGTCTGCTCCAGCGTCTTCGGGTCGGCACGCGTCAGGTCCGGGCTGATGACCGCCCAGCTCTGCCCCTCGTCCGTCGATTTGTGCACATACTGGGACGTGAGGTAGAGCACGTCGGGATCGTGCGGCGACGTCATGATCGGGTACGTCCACCAGAACCGATAATTGATGTCCGCCGCGCCCCACCCGTAGTGCGTCTCCGGGTTCGGCGAGATGTCGCGGATCTGCTTCGTGCGACGGTCGAATCGGGTGATCCAGTGGTGGTTGCCCGCATATACGACGTTCGCGTCGTCGGTGCGCGGCGCCACGTACCCGTTCTCGCCGCCGCCCACCGTGTACCAGTCCTCCAGGCTGTTGACGCCGAAGTCCGACCGGCTCGGCACCGTGATCGTCGTGTTGTCCTGCTGCGACGCGTACAGCCGGTACGGCTCGCCGTTGTCCACGGCCACGTGGTAGAGCTGCGCCGTGGGCTGGTTCATGATGCCGGACCACGACTCGCCCCCGTTGAACGTCACGATGGCGCCCCCGTCGTTGGCTTCCACCATGCGCAAGGGGTTGGCCGGGTCAATCCACAGGTCGTGGTTGTCCCCGTGCGGCACCTCGATCCGCGAGAACGTCCTGCCCCCGTCGGTTGACTTCCACAGCCCCGTGTTCAACACGTACACCGTGTTGGCGTCCTTAGGGTCCGCGAAGATGTGGTGGTAGTACCAGGGACGCTGCGTCAGGTTCGCATCGTCGTTCACGCGCGTCCACGTCGCACCCCCGTCCTCCGAGCGGAATACCCCCTTCGTACCCAGCTCCGCGTCGATGATCGTCCACACCCGGTTTGGCTGCACCGGCGACACCGCGATCCCGATCCGTCCCTTCAGTCCGCCAGGAATCCCGCGGTTGTTGGTCAGCTCCCTCCACGTGTCTCCTCCGTCCATCGACTTGAACAGTCCCGTCCCCGGACCGGCACTCGTGAACCCCCACGGATAGCGGCGCAGTTGCAGGAAGGACGCGTACAGCACGTTCGGATCGCTCGGGTCCATGACCAGGTCGATCGCGCCGGTGTTCACGTCCCGGTACAGAACCTTCTCCCACGTCCGGCCCCCGTCCTTGGAGCGGTACACTCCCCGGTCCGGACTCGGACCCCACGGGCTCCCCAGCGCCGCCACGTAGACCAGATCCGGGTTGCGCGGATGGATTCGCACCCGGGCGATCTGGCTCGTTGTTCCCAGGCCCACGTGGCTCCACGTCTTGCCCCCGTCGGTCGTCTTGTACACCCCGTCGCCGACCGACGCGTTGCCACGGATGCACGCCTCACCCATCCCCACGTACACCACCTGCGGCGCCGACTCCGCGATCGCGATCGCGCCCACCGACCCCGTGTGGAAATACCCGTCCGAGATGTTCGCCCAGTGAATGCCCCCGTCCGTCGTCTTCCACACACCCCCGCCCGCCGTGCCCTGGTAGAAGGTGAAGTTGTCCACAGGGTCCCCTGCTACCGCCAGCACCCGACCGCCTCGCGTCGGACCCGCCAATCGCCACTCGACCAGGTCTAGGTACGAGGGCTCCACCATCTGGGCGTCCACTGCCACCGGCGCCAGGACCATCAACGCCGCGAGCCCGATGACCGTTGTGCCGCGCATAAAACCTCCGCTAAGGCCTGCAATCTGTGCAGTTCGGGGCCTACTCGCGATCACCCCGTGGAAGCAAAGAAGACGGCGTCGCCTTGACCCCTCGACGCAGGAGGGGGACGCGACCCGCAAGGGCAGCGCCGTCACGACGTTGCCCGGGCCTGCCTGGCGACGCCCGTGTCCGTCCGGCCCCGCCCGAAGAGGGCGCGGCCCGGGAGTGCACCGGTGTGCTCGCCATTGCGGATCACAACCACGCCGTTCACGATCACGTCACCGATCCCCTCGGGGAATTGGTGTGGGTTGTCGAACGTGGCGCGGTCGTTGACCCGAGCCGGATCGAAGACCACCAGGTCCGCCCACATTCCCGGGCGGATGAGCCCCCGGTCGAGGAGCCCCATGCGTTGCGCCGGCAACGATGTCATTCGGCGCACCACGTCCTCCAGGGTCCCCACGCCCAGGTCCCGGACGTAGTGGCCCAGCACCCTGGGGAACGTGCCATACCACCGGGGGTGCGGCTTGCCACCGAAGTCCGGCGACGCCGCCGTGCCGTCGGAGTCGAAGCTCAACAGCGGGTGCCGCAACGCCAGCTGCACGTCCTTCTCGGACATGTAGAACATCACGATACCGACGTCCCCACCCTGCTCGATGAACAGGTCGAGCGCCAGGTCGTCCGGCGCCTTGCCCTGCTCCCGAGCGATCTCGCCGAGCGTCTTCCCCACGTACTGCTCCGGGTTCTTCGGCACCGATGCGACGATCACGGCGTTGAAGCCCGACGCGCCGGTCGTCTCGTTGTAGTACTTGGTGTTCATGTACTGCGTGACTTCACGCTTGATGCGCGGGCGCAGCTCCGGGTCGGCCAACCGCGCGAGGAACTTCTCGGTGCCACCCTCGTGGGCCCACCGCGGGATCTCCGTGGAGAGCCCGTGCGACGCCGCGATGTAGGGGTACACGTCCGCGGCGATGTCCACGCCCCGTCGCCTCGCCGCCTCAATGGCCGCGAGCGCCTGCCCCATCTTCCCGAAGTTCGGCCGGCCCGCCGCCTTCAGGTGAAAGATCTCGACGCGGACGCCCCCCTGTTCGCCGATGGTCGCGGCCTCCTCGATCGCCTCCACGATGTGCGCACCCTGGTCCCTCATGTGTGTGCCGTAGATGCCACCGTACGGCGCCGTCACCTTCGCCAGCTCGATCAACTCCTGTGTGCCGGGCACCGCGTCCGAAGGCCTGCCCTCAGGCCCCAGTTGCTCCTGGCCCGGCGTCTCGAGCGCCATCACGAGCCCGACGGCACCGTCCTTCATCCCCTCGTCCAGGAGTCGCTTCATCTCCTCCAGCTCCTCGGCCGTCGGCTTGCGCTGCACCCCTTCACCCATCACGTACCTGCGCAGCTGGCCCGCGCCGATGTAGGACATGACGTTGCCAGAGGTCCCGGAGGATTCCAGGCGCTCGAAGTACCCGCGCAGCGTTGTCCAGTCGGCCTCGATGCCGTAGCCCCCGCCGCCAGCACCCGGCTTGCGCGGCGCCACCGACGAGCCCTCGCCAAGGATCTCGGTCGTCACGCCCTGGCGGATCTTGCTCAAGCCGCGCCCGTCGCGCAGCAGCGAGAAATCCGAGTGCGTGTGCATGTCGATGAACCCCGGTGTGACGACCCTGCCCGTCGCGTCGATGACCTCGGCCGCGCTCGCCTGGTTCAAGTCGCCCACCGCCGCGATGCGCCCGTCCCGCACACCCACGTCGGCGTAGAACCACGTTCCGCCCGTGCCGTCGATCACGCGCCCGCCACGGAGCACGATGTCATACCGCTCCCCACCAGTGTCGGGAGACGAACATGCCGGCATCAGGAGCGCCGTTAGGAGTGCCGCTGGGCGCACCAAGCCCCATATCGTGCCGGACTTCTTCTGCTTCTGCGCCCATGCCGATGAAGTACCCATGACCATGCCTCGAAGGTGGAAAGGACGAGAAACGCGCACGGGAGAATGGCTATGACTCGGGGCGCGACGCAGATCCCGCATCATACGGCTGCCGGCGCACGGCGCCGGGCTGTCGGATCAACTTGGCGCTACGATACTGCCGGCTTGCTAAGGAACGCGTGAACAGCCCATGAGCACGCGCTCAGATTCACGGAAGTTTGGCCTGTCAAGTGACCCAAGGCAATCGACGGGCGGGCGGGCGCCGACATCTGCTCACCGTCCATATCTACTGCCTCACTTGACAAACCTGTGTCTCACTTGACAAAACTGAGGGGAGTGATTTCGACGAATCTGAGCGCACATTCATGGGCTGTTCACCTATTCCTTAGCAAGCCGGGGTTATCATAGCGCCGAGTTGACCCGGCAGCTCGGCCGGCGAGTTGTGTGGTGTCTTTGGAAATCCACTGTCGCTGGCACGGAGTAGACAGTCGCGCCAATCCGGGGGAGGTTCCCTCACGATGCCACCCACGGCGTCCAGTCACCCCCTTCGCCCCATTTCGGCCGCGAGCTTGGCTACAGGCGCAGTGCGCCTGCGGCGATACAAGCCGTATTCCAAGGAGCGACAGGCTCATCCGAAGGCCGGTAGGGGAGCACGAGTGCACAGGCGGTCATAGATCGACGGTTTCGGCGACCCCTTCAGGAGTGACACTATGGTTCCGCGGAAACTAGTGAGATCGGTTTGGCTGTTCGCAGCCTTCTGGGTCACGTCGGCCGCTGCGTTCGCCAGTGCGAGCGCGCAGCAGACAGGGACCGTAAGCGGCGTGTTGACATCTGCCCGCGACGCTCGGCCGCTGGGCGGCACGGAGGTCCGCATTCCCGCGCTGAACCTGAGCGCTACGACGACCGCCCAGGGGCGTTTCGTTCTGCCCGGCGTGCCCGTCGGGCGATACGACATCACGGCTCAACGTATCGGCTACCGCCCAATGACGCTGCCGGTCGTGGTGACGGGAGGGCAGACCGCCACGATCAACTTCGCGATGGAGGAGCGCGCGATCTCGTTGGAGGAGATCGTGGTGACCGGTGTGGCGGCCGAGACACCGCAGACCCAGACGGCGTTCACGATCGCGAAGATCGACGTGGCCGAGGTCTCGAAGCGGCCCCAGGTTAACGTGGGCGGTCTGCTGGCGGCCAAGGTCCCCGGCGTCAAGGTGGTCCAGGGATCGGGGCAGCCCGGCACGGAGCCATCGTTTCAGTTCCGTGGACCGAAGAGCATCACCGGAAGCCAGGCGCCGCTCGTGGTGATCGACGGTGTGATCACGAACGGCGGCATTGCAGACGTTGATCCGGCGGACGTCGCGTCAATCGAGATCGTAAAAGGTGCCGCGGGCGCCGCGCTTTACGGCTCGCGGGCGCAGGCGGGCGTGATCCAGATCACCACGCACACGGGCCGTCACCTGAGACCTGGTCAGACGCAGTTCACGGTGCGCACCACGTACGAGGACAACTCGATTGAGCGGTACTACGGCGTGCCGATGCACCACCAGTGGATGATGAATGCCGACAAGACCGCGATCCTGGACCTGAACGGGCAGCCGATCACGTACCCGCGCAACGGGGCGCCGGCCCTGAACGACGGCGGGAACGGCCGCAACGCGTTCCGCACCTTCATGACCAACCCGTACCCCCCGGAGCTACAGCCGCTCCGCGACCCGATCAGGCAGTTCTTCAATCCCGGCGCGCGCATCACGAACTACGTGGCGCTGGCCGGGACCGAGGGGAGCACCGACTACCGGGTTTCCTTCGACCGGATGAAGGAGGACGGGGCGATCACGCTCATCAAGGGAATGACGCAGTACAACGCCCGGATCAACGTAGGTCAGACGTTCGGGAGGTTCCAGGTCCGGACCCAGGCGTACTTCGCGAAGCGAACCCGCAGTCTGCTCGACGAGGGCGGCGGCGGCATCATCCGCACCCTGACCTTCACAACCGCGGCCGCCGACCTCCTGAAGAAGGACTCCACAGGCCAAGTCAGCCCATACGGCGAGCCGATCGACCAGGGCAACGTAGGGCGCAACCCGGTCTACACGCTGCTCAACACGGAGGCCGAGGAGGGGCGGCAGCGAGGCATGGGCGGTCTCGACGCGAGCTGGAACCCGCTCGGGTGGCTGTCCCTGCAGGCGAACGGCAGCTTCGACCGGATCGAGACGAACACCCACCGCTACGAGCGCCCCGGCCTGATCGATCCGTACAATCCGCCGGAAACCGGCTTCATCCGGGATCAGCAGGATCGGCGCCTGGAAATGAATGCCTCGCTGACGGCGGCGCTCACCTTCCAGCCCCTCAACGACCTCACGATGCGCGGCCGGCTTCGCTATCTGGTCGAGAGCCTGGACGAGAACGGCTTCAGCGTCGAAGGGCAGAACCTTCCTGTACAGGGCGTGGAGCGGATCAATCTGATCGGCGGCACGCCGAGCCTCAACTCGTACAACCGTCAGGTCCGCTCGGAAGGCTACTTCGCCATCGCCGCGCTGACGTTCAAGGAACGTTACATCCTCGACCTGCTGGGCCGGCGTGACGGCAGCTCGCTCTTCGGCGAGGATGAGCGCTGGCAGAACTACTATCGCGTGAGCGCCGCCTGGCGCATGTCGCAGGAGCCGTGGTTCCCGTTCGGCTGGCTCACCGAGTTCAAGCCCCGCTACTCGAGGGGTACCTCGGGCGGGCGGCCGAGCTTCGATGCGCAGTACCAGACCTACCAGGTGAGTGCGGGCTCGATCGTGCCGGTGACGCTGGGCAACAAGGACCTGCGGCCCGAATTGGCCACCGAGCAGGAATTCGGCCTCGACGCGGTGATCGCGGAGCGGCTCCAGGTGCAGGCGAACTACGTGAAGACCAAGGTCGAGGACCAGTTGCTGCTGGTCCCGCTGCCGTCAATCGCCGGCTTTACAAGCCAGTGGCAGAACGCGGCGACCGTGGCGGCGACCACGGGTGAGCTAGCCCTCCAGGCGTCGATCATCGAGCGCGACAACCTGCTGTGGACCGCACGCCTGAACCTCGACCGCACGAAGAACAAGATCACGTACCTGGGCGTGGCGCCGTACCGCATCTCCGACTACCGCGCCGGCCTCTACATCCGCGAGGGCGAGGTCCTGGGCTCGTTCTACGGCTGGCGCTACCCGACGAGCTGCGCGGAGCTGCCGCAGGGCACCGACTGCGGCCAGTTCCAGGTCAACGACGAGGGGCACCTCGTCTGGGTCGGCACCGGGAACAACTGGTGGGAGGGTAAGTCGAAGAACCTGTGGGGCACGACCGGCACCGTAAACGGCGTGACCTACAGCTGGGGCCTGCCACCCTCCGTGCTGAATTCGACCTTGAACCTGCCGGACGTGAAGCTGGGCGACAGCGAGCCGTCGCTGAACGGGAGCTTGTTGCAGAACCTCGAGTGGAAGAACTTCGGCCTGACGCTGCTGTTCGACGCGGAACGCGGCGCGCAGGTCTACAACCAGACGATGCAGTGGCGGTGCCGGGACGGCCACTGCCCCATGATGGACCAGACGGGCAAGCCGGACTCGTTGCAGAAGCCGATCACGTACTACAACGCGCTAGGCGTGTACCAGAACAACAAGAACAACAGCTACTTCACCGAGGACGCGGATTACCTGAAGGTGCGCGAGCTGTCGTTCCGTTACACGCTGCGGGGGGGCGGGATGCCGGCGTTCCTGCGAAGCGTCGGCCTCTCGCAGGTCACAATCAACCTCACCGGCCGCAACCTGAAGACGTGGACGGGCTACCGTGGGTTCGATCCGGAAGTTGGGAAGAACACCTTCGGGGGCTCGGCCGCGGTGGGTCGGATCGATGAGTACTTCTATCCGAACTTCCGCAGCCTGGGGTTCGACATCGAGCTGATCTTCTAGCGCCGACCGTAACGGACTTCGGCACCAAGACGAAAGGTGAGGCGACAGATGACGGTTATTACGAAGACGATCAGACGGTCCGCGCTGGTCGCGGCGCTGCTGTCGACTGGGGCGTGCCTGGACCTGGCCGTGACGAACGTCGATGCACCGGACCGGGACCGAGCCCTGGCCACGGCGCGAGACGTGGAGGCGCTGATTTCGGGAACGTTCCGGACCTGGTGGGACCTCCAGCAGCGGAACGCGCCCGGACCCGCGATGGCCGCCATGGCGGATGAACACACGGGCTCGCAGGCGAACTACGGGTTCCAGGACCAGGGAATGGAGCCGCCGCGTGAGATCATCAACCAGACCGCGTACCAGTGGGGGTACTGGGTCTACGATCCGTGGCTTCTCATCAACCGCGCCCTCGCGTCCATCCGGGACGGGCTCCAGTCGATCGAACAACTGGGGCTGCAGATCGGCACCGGCGGGGCGGACAACCCGCGCATCCTCGCGTTCGCGAAGTTCATGCAGGGGCTGTTCCTGGGGAACCTCGCGCTGCAGTACGACCAGGCCTATGTCCTCGACGAGACGGTGGGCGATCCGCTGACCATGGAGCTCAAGCCGTACGCGGACGTCATGGCGGCGGCGCGGGCCAAGCTCGAGGAGGCGCGGCAGATCGCCAGTCAGAGCAACTTCACGATTCCTGCTGGATGGATGGGTTCCCGCACCTTCTCGAGGGATGTCTTTGTTCGGCTGACACACTCCTACGAAGCCCGCTTCATGGCCCAGGTGGCGCGGTCGCCGGCGGAGCGGGCAGCGGTCGACTGGAACGGCGTGCTGTCGCACGTCCAGAGCGGGGTCACCGCAGATTTCGGCGTGGACCTCGACGGTCCCACCGGCAATTGGCGGATCCAGCTGAAGGCCTTCATGGGAATCGGTAGTGACGTTGACCTGGCGCTGCTCGGCCCCGCGGATCAGTCGGGCCGCTACTCGGCCTACGAGGCCACCAATCCGGCCACGAAGACCCCGTTCGTCATCGATACGGATGACCGGCGGATCCGTGGCGCCGACTCCCTGAAGGCACCGGGCCTGTACGTCCACTACCGGCCCACGATCATCCAGCCGGCCGAGCGCGGCCTCTGGTACGGGTCGAACTACGCGCCGTGGTGGTACTACACCCTCTCGACCACGCGCCTCGGCTTCGCGCCGGACCTCACGGTCATCGAGATGGGCTTCCTGGCCGCCGAGGCGTACATCCGCACTGGCAGGCCCGATCTCGCGCTGCCGTACATCAACCAGCGGCGCGTGGCTGTCGGGGGGTTGCCGGCGGCCACGGTGGATGGCGTCTCGGGGGCCCGGTGCACCCCCAGGTCGGCGGGCCTCCTGAAGAAGGCGTCCACCCGGGCGGAAGGTGCCTGTGGTGACCTGATGCAGACGCTGATCTACGAGAAAGACATGGAGACCGCTTACCTGTACGCGGGGAGATCGTGGTACGACCACCGCGGGTTCGGGACCCTGCGCACGGGGCGGGCGGTCCAGTGCCCGCTTCCACAAGTGGATCTGGATCTGCTCGGACTGCCGACCTACTCTTTCGGCGGCGTCGGCGGCCAAAGCGCCGCGCCGTAGGTGTTTCCGGAAGCCGAGCGGGACAGCAAGGGGGCGGTGGTCGGCCCCCTTTCTGTTCCCTGCCCGTCAGAAGAGCCCCTTGCTCTGGATCGGCCGCGCTTGGATCATTCGGGTGCGCACCGCGCACGCTGCGCTCGCCTTTGCGGAGGTCCGACCATGGCTACGCGCCGCCTCTTCCGCTGCCGATGGGTACTGGCTGCAGGTGTGATTGGCGTGCTGATTCCGGCGGTTGGGGAACTGGCCGCTCAGAACGCGGGCGCCGTGGCGGGCAAGGTCACCCTCGGGAATGGCGGGGAAGGAGTGCCCGGCGTCCGCGTCCGGATTCCAGGGGTACAGCTCGAGAGCATGACGGACATTCAGGGGATATTCCTGTTCGAGTCCGTTCCCGCGGGCGCGCACGAGATCCAGGCGGAGGTGGTCGGCTGCCGGTCCGGCTCGTGGACGGTTCGGGTGCCCCCGTGGCCTGCGGTGCTGCCCCTCAAGCTGGACGGGCCCGCGGTTGCGCGGTTGCGCGAGCTGGTGGCGGCCGGTACGGCCGCTGCCGTGTCGGAAGCCGAGCTGCCGTTCACCGTGCACCGGCTCGAGCGGAGTGATGTGAACCACACCTCCGCCCGGACGCTGGCGGATCTGATTCGCGGCCGGTTCCCGGGCATCAAGGTGGTGCAGGGGAGCGGTCAGCCGGGCGAGCGAGTATCCATCCAGTTCCGCGGGACGAGGAGCATCTCGGGCAGCCGTGCCCCGCTGATAGTGGTGGACGGCCTCATCACCGAAGGTGGGGTGGTCGACATCGACCGGCTGGACATTGAGAGAATCGAAATACTGAAGGGCTCCGCTGCCGCGGCCATCTATGGCGCCCGAGGCGAGGCCGGCGTGATCGAGATCACGACGACGCGCGCCGCGCCCGACACTGCGCCGCGCTGCTACTTCTCGCGCACCTCGATCTGAGCCAGGGCGACGCCGGGGACCGCAAGGTTCCGGCGTCGAGCCGCGTGCGTCGGGCGCTCGGCGCGCTGCTTCTCGCGCTGGTTCTCCTTCCTTGGTACCGCCTGGTGGCCTGGCGGGGGATCGGGCCATCGGCCGAGCAGACGCTCCGACTCGGCGCACAGTACTTCCTCGCTCAGTGGGCGGGGCTCCTGCTGGGCGTCGCCCTGATCCTCGTGCTGAGCCGGCTGCTCCCGCCGGCGCGCGTGGCGACCGTATGGGACGCGGCAAGACGCTGGCTTGTCCAGCCGCCGGTGCTGCGAGTCGGCGTCACCCTGGCGGTGCTGGCCACGGGACTCTCCCTGACGATCAGCAACTTCGCACTGAACCAACGTCCCATCCTCCTCGACGGCGCGAGTCAGCTCGTCCAGGCGCGCTATTTCGCTGCCGGCCTGCTCGCCGGACCTCCGCTCCCGGACCCGGCGTTCTGGGAGTTCCAGTTCATGACGCGCACTCCGGTCGGGTGGGCCTCGCAGTATCCTCCCGGCTTCGCCGTCCTTCTGGCGCTCGGCCTGCGCGCCGGTGCGGTGTGGCTGGTCGGGCCGCTCCTGCTCGGCGTAGCCGTGTGCCTCACCACACTGGTCGCCGACAGACTCTTTCCCGAAGACCGAGAGACCGCCAGGCTCGGCTCTGCGCTGGTCGCTGCGAGCTACTTCCTGGCCTTCCACGCCGGCTCCTACATGAACCACGCGCTCGCGGGCGCGCTCGTCGCGCTGGCCGTGTTTGCGTCGCTCCGCGCGCTCGATGGCACGTGGCGGTGGGCGCTGTTGTCAGGAGCGGCTGTGGGCGCGCTGTTCGCCACGCGCCCGCTCGTGGCCGTGGTGCTCGGATTCTTCGCGACCGTGATCGTGTGGGTCGGCGCACCCGCTCGCGCACGATTCGACTGGCGGGAGTGGACCAAGCGGCTGGCGGCCGCCGCGGGCGGCGCGGCGCCGCTCGGGCTCGCCGTCATGGCGTACAACGCGCGCCTGTTCGGCAGCCCGTTCCGTTTTGGGTACGAGGCGGTCGCTGGACCAGCGCACGGGCTGGGGCTCCACACGGACCCGTTCGGAAGCCCATACGGGCTGCGCGAGGCCGTGGGGTACACTTCCGCCGACCTGCTGGGGCTGAGTCTCGATCTGCTGCAGACTCCGCTTCCCGCACTCGTACTGATCGGTCTGTATCTGATGCGGGCTCCGAGACTCGACCGCGGCACGCGGCTCGCGGCCGCATGGGCGCTGCTGCCGGTCGGCGCCAACGCGCTGTACTGGCACCACGACCTGTTCATGGGCCCGCGGCTCCTGTACGAGTCGGCGCCCGCGTGGTGCCTTCTCGTGGCCGGCGCGGCTCTGCACGTGATCCGTGGCCTGCCGGAAGCGCTCCCTGGACAGGTCGGTGGCGGCCGCCCGACGGGACGCTTCACGCGAACCGGAGTCGCCGCGACGTTCGCGCTCGCGCTCGGGCTCGGAGTCGCGGTCGCCGGCCCTGCCAGGCTGCGGGGCTACGCGGCCAACGGGCGCGCATCAGGTGTGACGCTGGCGCCACCCTCCGTGGACCGGCCTGCCCTGGTCTTCGTGCACGAGGACTGGGGGTCCCGCCTGGGCACGCGCCTCGCTGTGCTGGGGTTGCGCGTCGACTCGATCCGGGCGGCGCTGCTGGGGAACACCACGTGCGAGCTGGAGCGGTTGGTCAGAGCCCGCGAGCGCTCGGAGTCGGGGAGCCCGGCGAGCGCCGGGACCGGTTCGCTGCCGGACGCGCAGGGACGCGAGATGCGCCCGCTGCGCGAGCTCGTGATGCCGTCGGGCTCGACCATCCGCACGTACACGGGAGAGGTCCTGACGCCGGAATGCGAGCGCGAGGCCGCCTCCGACTACGAGGCCGTGCTGGCCCTCCCGCCCCTGTTGTGGCAGGGGGATCTGCCGGGACTCGGCGCCCACGGCGCGATGTACGTGCGCGATCTCGGGCCCGAGCGGAACGCGCAGCTGCTCGCACGGTTCCCTGAGCGCGAGCCCGCCCTGCTCGCTCGCGCGGGAGGGAACGAGCTGCGCCTGATCCCGTACTCGACCGGGATGAAGCGACTCTGGAGCATGGAGTGATACCGATCAGCCGAGGGACGAGGCCCGTTGTTACCGCGACTCCCGCCCCTTCCAGGAGCGCGCCACGCTCCCGGCCATGACGCGAGCGAGCTGCGCGTCATACCTCCTGAGGCCCGCGTCCACCTTCATATCGATCTCCGTGGTGATCTCTCGGACATAGGCCATATACATGTCCGTCGGCGGCATGGCTGACCACCCCGTGTCCAGCGTGTCCGCGAGCGCCCTGACCTGGTTCTCCGCGCTGATCGTGAGGCTGTAGAGCGTGGGCCCCGCCTTGCGACCACGTGCAATGAAGCGGGTACGCGCGGCCTCCGCCCCTCCGTCGGCCTCATCGTCGAACGGGGCGCGCTCCTGCCACCCCGTCTCGATGTGGAGCGTGGAACCGGTCTGCCGGTTTTCGTAGATGGCGTATCCGTACAACCGAAGCACCGCGGGAACCTCTCGCATGATGTCGTAGAAACTGGCACGGCCGATCCTGTGATCGATGGTCCCCGGGTGGGCGAGACTGCGCGAGCAGGCGGGCAGGACGACGGCGGTCGACAGCAGAAGCAGAATGGCACGCACTTGGTGGACCTCCTGCTGAAACCCGCCACATGGGTGTACCGGTTGAAGAAAGATAGAGCGATCCGGAGGATGAACAAAGTGGGAACGGCCTTCCAGGGGTCGCGGCACCCGCAGTTCCTCCAAGATCTCGAAGGGGTCCCGGCTGCCCGCGCTGCGCGCCGCGGCCGAGATCGTTGCCACGGTTTGTCGCAGGTCGCCGGACTGGGCCTCCAACACGCGCTCGAACAGGTCGAGCCGGGTCCGGTACAGCCGCGCCGCGATCACGCGGGCGTTATTGAGCGGTGAACGGGCCAGACGGACCCCATCGTACACACGCAACCGGCTGCCCAGCCCACCGGCGAGTGCGGCTTGCGCATCGACAAAGATGCGCTCCCTCGCCTCGCGCAACGGCGCACCCGAAAGATCCTGCGCGTAGGCGGCCTCGAGAGTCGTCGCGAGACTGGCATAGAAATCCCCCAGGACGAGCTCGTCTTGCCACACCGCCCTCGCCCGCAGCGCCGCACCCGAGTCAGCCCGCGACCGGAAGAACCGCTCGGCGCCGCGAAGCCCCACGAACTCCGCGAAGCTCTCATTGAACGGCACGGAACCCGGCACGAATAACGTGTTGTGCGCGATTTCGTGAATCACGGTCGCCGCCAGGAACACGTGATCGTCCGAGAGGGCCGTGGACAGCAGCGGGTCGTTGAACCAGCCGAGCGTGGAGAACGCTCCGGACGGCCGGAGATAAGTGTCGTAGGCGCGCTCCTCAAGCTCCGCGGCCGCAGCCAGCCCGGCCTCGGGATCGAAGAACCCCTTGTACGGCACGACCCCGACGATGGGGTACCGCCACACATGGCTCGTCAGGCGGTCCCGCGGGCTCGCGGTGAGCACCAGGAGCAGCGTGTCGCGACCGACGTCGGTGAACTGCGTGTAGGTCTCACCCGCCGCGAGGCCCAGCGAATCCGCGGCGAACGCGCGTGCCGCGAGCACCAGCTCAAACTGCGCTCGGCGCTCTGGCGGTGTCGTTGGGTCACTCGCCAGCTGAGTGAGAGGCCGGCGCCGGGCCAGGATGCGTGCCTCCTCGTAGGCGGCGCGGAGAACGAACCGGACTTCGCCGAACAGGATCACCGCCGCAACCACCACCAGAACCAATGCCAGTCCTACGCGACCGGCGATCCGGATCGACCGCCGCACCACGGCTCGACTCACAGGGCCAGCGCCATCGGCGGTTACAACCGAAGCCGGGCCCCGAGGCGATGCGCCCGGTCGCCCAACGCGTCACGCGCGGCGTAGGCATAGTCCACTTGCAGGTCACCGAGCGCCAGGCTGCCCCCGTACGTGTAGCGGGGGTCAGCGCTTCCCGCCGGCCGTGATCGGTAGGCGCTCCGCGCCAGGACTCCCACCCCTCTCAGCACGATGCCGGCCTCGCCGCCCAACGTCAGGCGGCTCCCGGTCGCGGGATGCCAGGACATCTCGACGGTCGACAGCAGCCGGAACGACTCCTGAGGATCCACGTAGTTCATGGTGAAGCCGGCGTGCGTGCTGCGCGGCAGTGGGAGCGTAGACCGATCATCCCAGTTCCCACCGATGTTCCGCCACGTCACACCCAGCGCCATGATATCGAATACCGCGATCGCCAGCCCGAGATCGCCGCTGGTGGCGCGCTCCAGCACCCCGGTCGTGTTCAGGCGAACGTGCCGGACGGACGCGCCGAGCGCGACCAGTCCCCGACGGTAGACGAGCGAGCCCACGCCCAACGCCTCGTACGGCGCATCTCGGCCTGCGACGCGATTGGAATCGTGGCCGAGGTACTGGATCCCGATGCCCCAGTCGAACTGCCCGAGCCGCCAGCCCATGGCTCCGGCGAGCTGGCGCAACGGCGTCTCGCGACGCCAGGTCCCTTCGAGCGATACACGGTGAATCGTGGCCAGGCCAGCCGGGTTGGTGAACACCGCCCCGGCGTCTCCCACCAGCGCCGCTCCCGCACCCTGCAACCCCGCGCTGCGGACGGAGCCCGGAAGAAGCGCGATCGGCGGCGGCATCCGTGCCGCCTGCGCCGCCAGACGGAAGGGAGCGGCGAGCGGGAGGAGAACGGCCGCGGCCGACAGCAGCCGCGCCATGCGTGTCACGAGGCTATCGGACCCGGATGAGGTTGAGGCGCGCCTCCACCCCGCTCAACTCTCCGCTCGGCGCGCGTGTCAGTTGCAGGGCGGTACCGCGCTGGCCCGGCGGAATGCGCACGCGGAAATACGGCCCGGAACCGGAGCGAAGGATGCCGCTCACGTCGAACGCCCCGCCGATGAACACGACCGGCACGATGGGGAACGACCGGTCGAACGTGGACGGAGCCTGCCGGTTCAGGTCGGCGAACGTGGTGCGAAACCGCCAGCGCCCATACCGCAGCCGCGCGGGGGCCGTGAAACCCGGGAGGTCGGACACATAGTTGGCGAGGAACCAGTCCGTGAGCAGCCGCGAGACCGGCTCGCCCGTGGCCGCGGCTACATTCTCCTGCCCGGTCAGCCGGGTCTCCGACAGGCGCCGTATCACGTCGTCTCCGAACTGGTCCACGACCCAGCGCAGGAACAGCCACGACGCGCCGCGCTCTTCCAGCGTCCCCGGCGACGTGTCGAACAGCACGGGCCACGCCTCGGAGTCCTTCAGATAGTTGAACGCGTTCAACAGGTTGCCAACGGCGAAATCGGAAAACGCACGCTGACTGCCCAGGCTCAGGAATCGGAACGCGCCCAGCTCCTCGGCCAGGTGGGACATCGCCTCGTTGAGCCACAGGTCTTCCGCCTGCCCGGCGCGCAGCACCACGTGCTGGAAGTAGCTGATCATGTGCTGGAATTCGTGGACGAACGTGACCGGCACAATCCGTAGCACGGACGACACGGTATGCCGGCACGTCACCGTCTGCGCCGAGTCCGGCACGATGGCGTAGAACACCTCGCCGTGGTTCGATCGCTCGTCTTTCGCGAACGCCGGATCGATGTCGATGCTGAAGAAGAATCCCGTGACGAACGACTGGCTACACTGGCTTGCCGGCGTGAGTTTGTTCACCACGGGCGTGAACAGAATCAGCACGCGCCCGTTCTGGTCCACGTCCGACTCTGCCCCGAAGGCCTGAGTGCCCACGTCGTACAACTGGTCGTCGAACACAGCACCCAGGCTATCGAAATGCGCGGTCGTGAATCCGGACGGGGCGGCCACGTCCTGATAGATGGCGGCGTGCTCGCCAACATACCGCGCTTCTGCGTCCACGGCCGTGAAGTCTTCGAGGGCATTGCATTTCAGCTTGTTGCACACGCGGAACTGCCGGTGGTCGCCCACCGAGAGCTGGGCCACCACGGGCGCTCCCGGCGGCGACTCCATGAGCGGCGGACGCGGTTGGCGCGCGAAGCCCGCTTCCGCCTCGCGCAGCGCATCATGGAACGCCAGGCCGAACGGCGTCTCCCGCTGCACCGCGCCCCGCGCGAGCACGATGCCCGCCGAGTCCCCGCGCAGGCGATACGACATGGGAAACCCGGGAACGCCGCTCGTGGCCTGCGGCCCCACGAGGTACTCCGCAGTGTCCCCCGTGGCCGGCGGGAGCACCACGCATCCCGCCACGCGCGACGGATCCACCGCGGCATAGTCGCCGACGGCAAGCCGAACCGGCGCCGAAGCCGCCGGAGCCGTGTACGTGCCTGACAGCTCGTTGCTCGCCGCCACGCCCGCGCGCGCCCGCACGCTCACGCTCCCCGGCGCGAGACACACCGGTGCCACGACACTCGTGGTGGTCGCCCCGTTGCCACCGATGCGCCGCGTGGGCACACCGGCGATGTCAACGGTCACGGTCGTGTCGAGCCCCGTTCCCGAGACGCCGATCGTATCCCCACCGCCGAATGACGTGGGATTGATGCCACTGAGCGCCGGCGGCGCCACGGCCGTAGCCGCGAAGTCCACAGTGCGGTCCGGCTTCGCCACTAACTGCGCCCGAACCGCGTACGGGCCGGGCGTCGTTCCCAGCCGCACGGCCACCTCCGCCCGGCCGTTGCCGTCCGCCGCGGTGGTCGAGTCCGACAGCAATGCGCCCGTCCCGGACATCACGGTCCAGCGCACCAAGGCTCGGCGGGCCGCGCTCCCATCCGCGGTTCGCGCGATCACGGCCAGCGGATTGGCCAGAAACCCGCCCGCGGGCGCGGTCTGCGCGTCCGCGCCCGCCACCTTCTCGATCGTTTCCGGCACGAATACGACGATGTCCTCGCCGCCGCACGCGAAGGCAAGCGCCAGCGGCACGAGCCGCGTCAGTGACCTCATGGCGTTCGACATCCGCGCAACTTACGACGCGCCTCGTCGGTTTGACAATCTGGAGCATCGCGCCGCGCGCGACGCGACGATGCAGCGCGTCTCGCACCTCGGGTGCTCTCGAACCTCTGGCGCGACAAGTTGGAACGGCACTAGCTTACCACGGCGAGCCCCGTCCGTTCGTCGGTTCCCTAACAACCGGTCGATGCCTTTCGTCCACCTCCACACCCATTCCGAGTACTCGCTGCTGGACGGCGCCAATCGCGTGCCGGAACTGGTGGCGCGCACCAGGGAACTGGGGATGGACACGCTGGCCGTGACGGACCACGGCAATCTGTACGCGGCCTGCGCCTTCTACACCGAGGCCCGCGCGGCGGGCGTCCGCCCGATCCTCGGCGTGGAGGCGTACGTGGCGTTTGGCTCGCGGCACGCCCGGGAGAAGGCGCCGGGCGCGCCGGCCCACTACTCGCACCTCGTCCTCCTGGCCCGGAATCGCGCGGGCTACCGCAACCTCATCAAGTTGTCGTCGATCGGATTTCTCGAGGGGTACTACCGCCGCCCGCGGATTGACCGGGACGTGCTGGAGCGTCACGCCGAGGGCCTGGTATGTCTCGCCGCCTGCCTGTCCGGGGAAGTGTCGCTGTGGCTGCGGCAGGGAAACATGGAGGCCGCGAAGGCGTCGGCCCAGTGGTTCGCCCGCACCTTCGGACCGGAGGCCTTCTGGCTCGAAGTGCAGAACCACGGCATCGCAGACGAGCGCGTCGTGGCCGAGGGCATGTTTCACCTGGCGGACGAGCTCGGCCTGCCCGTGGTCCTCACCAACGACGCGCACTACCTGCGCCGGGAGGACGCCGAGGCTCACGACGTGTTGCTGGCCATCGGCACCGGCAAGGATCTCGATGATCCGGCTCGATTCCGCTTCGTAGGCCAGGAGAGCTACCTCAAGTCCGAAGCGGAGATGGCCGCGCTCTTTCCGGGCAGGCCCGAGCTGCTGGCCCGGACGCAACGCGTCGCGGACCTGTGCGAGTTCGATTTCGAGAAGCGCTACTTCCTGCCCGAGTTCCCCCGCCCCGCCGGGTACGCGTCGGACAACGACTTGCTCGTCGAGCTGGCCAGCGACGGCGCACGGCGACGCTACGGCACGCCGCTGCCCCCGGCGGTCAGCCAGCGCCTCGACTACGAGCTCGGCGTGATCACGACGACGGGCTACGCCGGGTATTTCCTGATCGTGCAGGACTTCATCCGCGCGGCACGCGAGCGCGGGATTCCCGTGGGGCCCGGGCGCGGCTCCTCGGCGGGCTCGCTGGTCGCCTACGCGCTCGGGATCACCAACGTGGACCCGCTGCGGTTCGATCTGCTGTTCGAGCGGTTCCTCAACCCCGAGCGCGTGTCCATGCCGGACATCGACGTGGATTTCTGCTTCGAGCGGCGGGGCGAAGTGATCGACTACGTGCGGCAGCGCTACGGTCGCTCGAGCGTGGGACAGATCATCACGTTCGGGACGCTCAAGGCGCGCGCCGCCGTGCGGGACGTCGCCCGGGTGCTGCGCCTGCCGGTGAGCGACGCGGATCGGATCGCCAAGCTGATCCCCTCCGGACCAGCGTATGCGTTGTCGCTCCAGGAAGCGGCACACAAAGTGCCGGAGCTGGCGACGCTGCGCAAGGCGGACCCGACCGTGGCGCGACTGGTGGACTTGAGTAGCCGCATCGAGGGGTTGTCGCGCCACGCCTCGGTCCACGCGGCCGGCGTCGTCATCGCCCCCGGACCACTCGACGAATACGTGCCCGTATGCACGGCCGTGCAAAAGGCGGGCGCCGGCGCCGAACAGGAAGAGGGCATCATCACGCAGTACGACATGATCGGCCTCGAGCAGGTCGGCATGTTGAAGATGGACTTTCTCGGCCTCAAGACGCTGACGGTGATCCACGACGCAGTCGAGATGGTCCGGCAGCGCCGCGGCGTCACGATCGACATGGACCAGATCGACCTCGACGACCCTGAGGTCTACCGGCTGCTGCGGGAAGGCCGGACCGCCGGCGTGTTCCAGTTCGAATCGCCGCTGGGCACGGACATGCTGCGCCAGCTGCGCTGCGACCGGTTCGATGATCTCGTGGCGACCAACGCATTGGTCCGGCCCGGTCCGCTCGACTCGGGCATGCATCTGGTCTACATTCGCCGGAAGCGCGGCGAGGAAAAAGTACGTTACCCGCACCCGGCCCTGCGCGAGGTGCTCGAGCCGACGTACGGCGTGATCGTGTATCAGGAGCAGGTGATGCGGATCGCCAACGTGCTGGCAGGCTACAGCCTGGCCGAGGCCGACGTGCTTCGCAAGGCGGTGGGGAAGAAGGACAAGGAGCTGCTCCAGCGGGAGCTCCTGGATTTCGTCGAGCGGGCCGTAGCGAACGGACACACCCGCCGGGTCATCGAGGACATCGCCTCGCAGATCGAGACGTTCGGCCGGTACGGATTCCCCAAGGCGCACGCGGTCGCCTACAGCGTCCTGTCGTTTCAGACCGCCTGGCTCAAGGCGCATCAGCCGGCGGAGTTCATAGCCGCCCTGCTGTCCTCGGAAATCGGCAACAGTGAAAAGGTCGTGGCCTACATCGCCGAAGCCCGGGAGTTGGGACTCCGCGTCCTGCCACCGTCGGTCAACGAATCGGGGTGGAAGTTCACCGTGACGGGGGACAACGACATCCGCTTCGGCCTCGGTGCGATCCGGAACGTGGGCTGGGGCGCCATCGAGTCAATTCTCGCCGGCCGGGCCGAAGGCGGGCCGTACACGTCTCTCGCCGATTTCTGCGAACGGGTGGACCTGCGACTGTGCAACAAGCGCGTGGTCGAGTCGCTCATCGCCGCGGGAGCGCTCGATCAGTTGCACGAGAACCGGGCGCAGCTGGTTGCGGCGCTGGACACGGCGCTGGCGGCCGCGCAGCTGCGGCAGGCGGAGCGCCAGGCCGGCCAGGCGACGTTGTTCGAAGACAGCGGAGGATCGTCCGCCTCGCCGGCCCCCCTGCCCGACGTCGAGGCGTGGTCTGAGGCGGAGCGCCTGGCCAGAGAAAAAGACGTGATCGGTTTCTTCATCTCCGGCCATCCACTCGAGCGCTTCCGCGACGAGGTCGCGCTGTTCGGGACGCGCACCACCGCGACGCTGGAGACCTGGAGCGAGCACCAGGTCACCGCTGCGGTCGTGGTGACCGTGGTGAACCGCCGCATCAGCCGCAAGTCGGGTGCCGAGTATGCGCGGCTCACGCTCGAGGACTTCCATGGGGTCGCGGAGGCCATCGTGTTCCCGGAGGCCTGGAGCAAGCTGGCGCAAGTGATCGTGCCAGACGCTGCCCTGCTGCTCACCGGCAGCTACAGCGCCCGGGATCGCGGCGAGGACCGCGCTCCGTTCGTGGTGGAAGCGGCACAGCCACTCGAGGAGCTCAAGCGTTCCGGCGCTGTCGGGCTCGCCCTCACGTGGCGCGCCGGCGAAGGGCCCGACCGGGACGCCTCACGGGCAGCCGCGGCGCTGTGCGCGGCGCACCCCGGCGCGGCGCCGGTGCTCGTCGAGTGGACGGACGGCAACGGCCACGCCGCGCGGCTGCGCTCCCAGCGCCTCCGGGTCGAGCTGAACGACGTGCTGCTAGCGGGGCTGCGGCACCTCCTGGGACCGGAACGCGTCCGCCTGGTGCGGGCACGGTAGGGGCGGCCGATGGCTATCGCACCGTCGCTGGACTTCGAGAAGCCGCTGGTGGACCTCCAGCGGCAGATCGAACACTTGAAAGACATCGCCTCCGAGCGACAGCTCGACGTCGATCGCGAAATCGCGCCGCTGGAGCGGAAACTCGAAGACTTGCGCCGCGAGATCTACGCCGGGCTGACGCCGATGCAGCGCGTCCAGGTCGCCCGGCACCCCAGGCGCCCGTACACGCTCGACTACATCAGCCGGATGCTGACCGACTTCGTCGAGCTCAAGGGCGACCGCCTGTATCGCGACGACCCGGCCATCGTGGGCGGATGGGCCCGGCTCAACGGCCGCCCCATCATGGTCATCGGGCAGCAGAAGGGGCGTGATACCAAGGAGAACCTGCGCCGGAACTTCGGGATGCCGCACCCGGAGGGATACCGCAAGGCCCTGCGGTTGATGCAGGTGGCCGCGCGGTTCCACGCGCCAATCATCACGCTGATCGACACGCCGGGCGCCTACCCCGGGCTCGGAGCCGAGGAGCGGGGGCAGGCGGAAGCCATCGCCCGCAATCTCGCGGAGATGGCGGCGATCGAGACCGTGCTCCTCGCCGCCGTGATCGGCGAAGGAGGCTCGGGCGGCGCGTTGGCCATGGCACTCGGCGACCGCGTCCTGATGCTCGAGAACGCCGTGTACTCGGTGATCTCGCCGGAGGGATGCGCCGCGATTCTGTGGAAGGACGCCTCCCAGAAGGAACGCGCGGCTGAGGCGCTGCGGCTCACGGCGCGCGACCTGATCCAGCTCGGCGTGATCGACGAAATCGTGCCCGAGCCGGCGGGCGGCGCCCACGCCGATCCCGACGGCGCTGCGCGCGCACTGGCCGACGCCCTCGATCGTCACCTGCGGGAGCTGGAGCACGAGCCCGCGCAGCGATTGGTGCGGCGGCGCGCCGACAAGTACCTCAAAATGGGCCAGGTGCGAGAGGCCTGAGTGCCCGACCTCATCGAAGTCCGGTTCAAAGGCAACCGGAAGGACTACTTCACGTCGGACGGCGCCCCCGAGATCTCGGTGGGCGGCGCCGTGCTCGTCGAGGCGGATCGCGGGCTGGACCTGGGCACCGTGACCGCCATCGGCGAGCTGGCGACGCGCAAGTGCGGGGTCGCGTGCGCCGGCTGCGCCAGCGGGGCTACACGCGAGCCCAAGGGTCGCGTCGTACGGCGCGCGACCGACGAGGACACCCACCTCGCCGGCGAGCTGCGCAAGGCCGAAGAGGACGTGCGCCGCAAGGTGATCGAACGCGTGCGGGCCCACGATCTCGCCATGAAGGTGTCCGACGCGGAATGGCAATGGGACCGGAAGAAGCTGACGGTTTACTTCACCGCCGAGCAACGTGTCGACTTTCGCGCGTTGGTGCGGGACCTAGCGACGTTGTTCCGCACGCGCATCGATCTGCGGCAGATCGGCGCGCGCGACGAGGCCAAGCGCCTGGACGGCGTGGGCCGGTGTGGCCGGCAATACTGCTGCTCGACCTGGCTCACGGAGCTTCGACCGGTAAGCCTGACGCTCGCCAAGGACCAGTCCCTCTCGTTGAACCCCTCGCAAATCTCGGGCGGCTGCGGGCGCCTGTTGTGCTGCCTGCGCTACGAGCACGAGTTCTACGTCGCCAGCCGACGCCGCTTCCCCAAAGAGGGCCGCACCATCCAGACAAGCCGCGGCGCCGAGCGGGTGCTGGCCATCGATCTCTTCCGGGAACGGGTGCTGCTGCGCGCCGAGGATGGATCGACCCGTGCCCTCGCGCTGGCCGAGCTTCGTGAGGAGTTGGGCGAGAGCGGGCCGGAGGCGCTTGCGCCGCCGAGTCCACCGCCGCCGCCGGTCACGCCCGAAGAGCCCGAGTCGCCGGTCGCTCCCGAACGCCCCGACGACGGCATGAGTCCCGGCCGGCGGAAGCGCCGCCGCCGGCGCCGCCGCGGCCGCCGCGGTGGGACCGAGCGGCCGCCGGGCGATCCGGGCGCGCCGCCTGCCGCCGGCCCCGCGAGTCCCGAGCCGCCCGGTGGGTGAGCGGTTCTACCTCACCACCGCCATCGACTATTCGAACGGCGATCCGCACATCGGCCACGCGTTCGAGAAGATCGGGGCGGACTGCGCTGCTCGGTACCGCCGGCTGCGCGGCGACAGCGTCCGGTTTCTCATGGGCATGGACGAGAACAGTCAGAACGTGGTGGAGGTGGCCGCGCAGGCGGAAATCACACCCCAGGAATGGGTGGACCGGATGGCGGACCGGTTCCTGGACGCGTGGCGCACCTTGTCAGTCCAGCCCGACGACTTCATCCGCACCACGGAGCCGCGCCACCAGCGGGCCGTTCACGAGCTGCTGCGACGCATCGAACAACGGGGGCACATCTATCGGGGCGTGTATCGCGGCTACTACTGCACGGGCTGTGAGGCGTTCAAGCAGGAAAAGGACCTCGTAGACGGCCGCTGCCCCGAGCACCCCACCCTGGAAGTCCGCTGGGTGGAAGAGCCGAACTACTTCTTCCGCTTGTCCGGGTTCGGCGCCCGACTCCGGGAGATCTACGACGCCAATTCCGAATACGTGCGACCGCGCGCCAAGTTCAACGAAGTCCGCAACGTCGTCGCGGGAGGGCTCCAGGACCTGTCGATCAGCCGGGCGCGGTTGCCGTGGGGCATTCCGTGGCCCGGCGATGACACCCACACCGTGTACGTGTGGTTCGACGCGCTGATCAACTACCTCGCCGCCACCGGATTCCCGGAGGCCGGCTTCGAGCAGTGGTGGCCCGCCGACCTGCACGTCATCGGGCCCGACATCGTGCGGTTCCACGCCGCGGTGTGGCCGGCAATGCTCCTTGCCGCAGATCTTCCCGTCCCGCGCGGCATCTGGTCACACGGGTGGGTGAACTTCTCGGGCAAGCGCTTCTCCAAGACGGCCGGCGTCAAAGTCGAGCTCAAGGACGCGATCAGCCGGTACGGAGCCGATGCGCTGCGCTACTTCCTGCTGCGCGAGGTACCGTGGGACGGAGACGGCGACTTTACCTGGGAACGATTCGACGCGCGCTACGAGGCCGACCTCGCAAACGGATACGGCAATCTCGCCAGTCGCGTGCTCGCCATGACCGCGCGGTATCGCGACGGCGTCGTCCCCACCAACGGGGAACCCACGGCCCTCGACGTTGTGGGCGATCAGGTCATCGCGGCCTACGGCGGCGCGATGGACCAGTTTCACCTGCACGAGGGGGCGGCGCAGATCTGGCGCCTGGTGGATCGGGCAAACGGCTTCGTCCAGGAATCGGCGCCCTGGAACCTGGCCAAACGCGGGGAGGCTGCTGCGCTCGATCGCGCCCTCGCTGCGCTCGCGCGGGCGCTCCTCCGGATCACGGTGATGGCGAGTCCGTTCATGCCGGAGAAAACCCAGCAGGCGTGGGCCGCCCTTGGCCTGGACGGAGGCATCGCGGCAGCCGGATGGGGAGACCTCCAGCGGCCAACTGTGGGGGGGGTACGGGTGCGAAAACCGAGTCCACTGTTCCCCAAACCTGGGACGTAGAGTCGTAAGTCGCGAAACAATAAGCAGTTACGACTGTGACCGTGGTGGTTGACAAGCGGACGACTTGCGGTCTACTATAGGCCCGCTTTCGGATGGGCTTGCGTCGGCGCAACACCGATGCACACCCCCATCACTGCACCCTCTGAGACTTCGGAGCTGCATGCCCAAGACCCGCTGGACGTTCGCATGGGTGCCGCATGGGGCGGGCGCGACCAAGAGCATCACCGTGTCGCGCTGGGCGCTCCGGGCTCTCATGGGAACCGGAGCGGTGCTGGGTATCGGCCTCGTGGCCTTCGTCACGGCCGCGATCTCTCGCGCCATCGACATCTCGCGGCTGGAGCGACTGGAGCGCGTCAACCTGCTGCTCACACAGGAACTGGTCAATGCGCGCCAGCTGCTCGAGGAGGTGAGCGACACGATGGCGCTCATCATGGTGCGCGACCGGCAGGTACGGCTGCTCGCCGGCCTGGAGGAAAACGACCCTGACGTCCAGCAGGCCGGCATCGGCGGACCCACGGGCGAAATGTCCGACGATGATCAGCTGCTCGCGGGTGATATCGACGGTCGCACGGCGCTCGCGCTGCGCAACGATGTGGGGGGCCTTACTCGGCGGGCCAATTTCCTGGCGCGGTCGTTCCTGGAAGCGCAGGAGAGCCTCCAGGTCCACATCCACCGCCTGGCGCAGACGCCATCCATCTCACCGACGCGGGGGTGGCTGACGTCGCGGTTCGCGCAGGCCCGCATGCACCCGATCTACCACGAGGCGCGCCCCCATGAGGGAATCGACATCTCGGCGCCCCTGGGCACGCCCATCATCGCGCCGGCCGGCGGCCTCGTGATCGAGGTATCCCCCAACGAGCCCGGCTACGGGAAGACCGTGCGGATCGACCACGGCTACGGCGTCGTGACCCGATACGCGCATTGCTCCAAGATCCTTGTCCGCGTCGGCCAACGCGTGCGGCGCGGTGCCGAAATCGCCCTGGTCGGCAGTACCGGCATCTCCACGTCGCCCCATCTCCATTACGAGGTGGAGGTATGGGGACGCACCGTGGATCCCCGCAACTACATCTTCCCCGAAACGATCGTCGACTGAAATCCGGTATCACCTCCGGGGCATGGCGGCGCACCGCGGTCCCGGCATGTCTCGTCCTCACGCTCGCGACCGCCGCGTGCTCGGAGCACAGTTCCCTCTACATCCACGTCATTCGGGACGATGGCCGCCCCGATGCCGGACTCGACGTCACCATCCTGCCCGTCGATCCGGAGGCGCTGTACGACTCGCTCACCGCCGCCGCGCGCACGCCGCCGCCACACATCCCGGCGCTGGACGAGGCCATGCGGCGCTTTCAACCTCGCGAAGCGCAGGGCGCGTTCGACGGCGGCTGGGAAGCCACGAGGGATAGCGTCGAGGCGCTCGCCGACTCGCTGCGCGGCTCCGACCGGCGCACGCCGGAGTACCGGACCGCCTACACCCGGCTCCGGCGGCTGTACGACCGCCTCGGCCAGCGCGCGGCGGCGCGCGATCGCGCGACGCGCGGAGAGAACCGCGATCTGGCCGATCGCGCCGCTCGAGCCGCCGAGGAGCTGCGCCGCTGGGAGCGCTCCGCTTTCGCCGGGTACGACACCCTGCTCGCGCGGCGCATCGAGCGGTCGGGCCGGCAGGGCGTCCGGGCCTCGGCGGACCCCACAGGTCTGATCCACGTCGAGCTCGCCCCCGGTCGCTGGTGGCTGCGCGCGCGGCGGCGTGTGCGCGACAACCCGTTCCTCGAGCGCCTGTGGAACGTACCCGTGACGACCAACGGGCTGGTCCCCGTGCACGCACGCCTCGTTCCGGAGAACGCGCGGGTCCAGTGGCGGCACTGACGGCTGCCTTGCGCCGCGGCCTGCGACTGCCGACTTTGCGAACATGATGAAGGCGCAGGCGAAGGAGCGACGCGGTCCGAGTCGCGCCACCGTGGTGGGGTGGGCGGCAGTCGCGGCGTTGTTGGGCGTTGGCGTGCTGGCGGTGGCGGCGCGGCCGGACCGAGCCGCGCCGGTCGTGCCACCAGAAACCAACGCGGCAGGTCCGGCGCTTCCCCTCGCCGTTGAACAGGAGCCCGACTTGTTGCTCGCGGCACGGACGAAAGGCGACTCGGCCGCGCCCATCACGATCTACGAGGTGGCGGACTTCCAGTGTCCCGCGTGCCGGGAGTTCTGGAAGGAGACGCTGCCGGGGATCGAGCGGGAGTACCTTCGCACGGGGAAAGTGCGGCTGGTCTTCGTCAACTTCCCGATCGTGTCCCTCCATCGCAACGCGCCCGCGGCCCATCTGGTGGCCATGTGCGCCGCGCAGCACGGCCGGTTTTGGCCCATGCACGATCTCTTGTTCGAGAAGCAGGTGGAGTGGCAGGCGCTGGCGGATCCGCAGGCGTTTTTCCGCACGCTGGCGCAAACGCTCGGCCTCACGGGTGAGATGCTCCAGGCCTGCGCGTCGGGCGGCCGATTGCAGGCCATGGTGGAGATGGAGACAGAAACATTGGCGAGGTCCGGCGTCCGGAGCACACCGTCGTTCATCGTGCAAGGTGCGCTGCTTGCGGGGGCGGCGCCGCTCTCCGTATGGCGCCCCATTCTGGACTCCATTTCCACGGCGGTTGCGGCGGCGCGCTGAGTGCCGCGAGCGTCACCCCTGACTGAGCAGAGCGAGGCCGACGTCGTACAGGGCGTGCGTCCACGCGGCGATGCCGAACCCCCGCGCGGCGTACAGCGCTGAGAGCAGCAGGCCGGCGATCGCCCGGAACGTGAACGACGGAAGCGTGAACGTGTCGCCCAGCGGTCCCACGTAGTGGAAGCCGCTGAAGATCACCGCGCTCAGCACGATCGCCGTGGCGAGCGCCACGGGCCGGCGCGCGCCGAAGGCGAGCGCTGCCGCGAGGAGCCCCGACACCAGCAGCACGCGGAAGACCAGTTCTTCGTAAATGCCGGCGCCGAGCGATACCACCAGCTGCGTGCCGAGCGGGAGCGGCGCTCCGGGGTCTTGAGCGAACGGGACAGACAGAGGGACCCCGGCCAGGAGCAACGCCGTGAGTTGGGCCGTGACCGTGCCAAAGACCGCGGCGTACGCGAGGCTCTCGGCGAGCATGGCCGCCAGGAACGCGCCGCGCAACTGGCCGCCGTGTCGCCTCCAGTCGCGCCACACGAGCCACGCCCCGACGCCGAACAACGCGATGCCGAACGTCGCCAGGCCAGTCCGGCCGCCGAACGCCACGAACACGGTCTTGAGCAGCACGTCCGCGCCGTTCCGGATGCCGGCGATGGCCGTACCAGGGAGCACTGCCGCCAGGACCTCGTAGAGCAGCAGCAGTGGCAGAGCGAACGTGAGGCTGTAGCGCGGCGACCGGCTGGCCGCGACGTACCCGCCGAAGGACATGGCAACCAAGCTAGTGCCTCCCGCACGCCCCCTCTAGCTGACCCGCGGACCGGAGCGCCCCGGCTCCGGGCCGTGGCGCGGATCCTCGGACACCGGGTTGCGGAGAGTCTGGCTGGCCGGCGCGACGCTGCGGCCGGGTGGCTGGATTGGAGAAGGGAGCGGCGCGGGCACCCGCTGATCTGGCTGCATGCGGCATCTGTGGGCGAGGCGCTCACCGCCGACCCCGTCCTCCGGCGGCTGCGCACCGCTATTCCCGCCGCGGACGTCATGCTCACGCACACGTCGCCATCCGTGAGCCGCTGGCCGCACTCGCTCGTCGCCGACCACGTGGGGTATCTCCCGCCCGGCGACCGCCGTACCATGGATGCCCTCTTCGCCCACCTCCAGCCCGTCGTTGTGGTATTCGCGCGCAGCGACCTGTGGCCCGGGCTGGTCGCCGCCGCTCGCCGGCACTCCGTGCCCGCGATCCTCCTCGGCGGCACCGTCCGACCCGGAAGCACCCGCCTCTTGCCGCCCGTTCGCGCGGCCCTCCGCCGGACCTACGCCTGCCTGCGATGGGTGGGCGCGGTATCGCCCGAAGACGCTGACCGACTTCGGCGACTCGGCGTTCCTGGCGGCGCGATCCACGTGACTGGGGACCCTCGGCACGACCAGATTCTAGAACGGTCGGTCTCGCTCACTCCGGCTCAAGAGATCCTCCGGTGGACCGGCGGCGACCCCGTCCTCGTGGCCGGAAGCACCGAGCCGGATGACGAAGAAGTCGTACTGCGGGCGTACCAGATCGTCGCCGCACGGTGGCCCCGCGCGCGTCTCGTCATCGCTCCTCATGAGCCGGCGCCAGACCGAACACGCCAGTTGCTCGATGCCGCGGACTCGCACGGTCTGCATGCCGCCGTTCTAGGGGCCGGAGCGCCGGAGGACACGCGAGTGCTCCTCAACCGCGGTCTGGGAATGCTTGCGGACCTGTATCTGGCCGCGACGATGGCTTATGTGGGTGGCGGGCTCCGGAAGGGCGGGCTGCATACCGTCGCGGAACCGGCGGCCTGGGCCGTGCCGGTCATGTTCGGCGATTGCGGGGGCAGGCCACCAACCGACGCGTCTCGCCTGGTAGCGAGGGGAGGGGGCGTTTCGCTGCCGCTTGCGGGGGCGGCCGACCGGCTAGCGGAGCAGTGGATTCGGTGGCTCGACGATCCCCCCTCAACCCGCCGCGCCGGGCTTGCCGCGCGCGCGACGCTCAGGGGCGGCGCGGCGGACGAGACGGCCCGGGCGATCTTGCAGTTCTGCCGGAAGAAACGCTAAGGCAGGGGCAACCTGCGCTGAGCTTCCGTCCAGCAGGCTGCTGAAAACGGGTGCCAGGTGGCGATTCGAGCGCCGTCTAGGCGCCCGTTTTCAGCAGCCTAGGGAGCGCGCTCGACCACGCAGCCGTCGAACGTCACCGTCCGCGGCACGATCAGTCCCGCTGTGATGCCGGTGAACAGCAGGTCAGTCAACCGGCTGCTGACCGAGATCCGCAAATCCCGAATCTCGGCCCGGCCCGTCAACTGCCCGGCCAGGGCGTTCTGGAGCGACGGGCGGGATGTGGGAATCAGCCCCCAGATCAAGAAGATCGCTTTCTGCGACCGCCGGAACCTCGTTGGGCACGGCTCCGCACCCGGCGCGGACGCCAGGGTCACGTTCGCGCCGAGCGTGCGCGCGTCAAACGTGTGGACACACGCGCCAGCGGCCAGCGTTGAGCCAAGCAATCCCGCAAGAGTGAGCGTCCGCGTACAGACTCGTCGCCGCATGGCTCCATCGCGTGTGAAAACAAGGGTGCGTGCGTCCGTTCACAGCACAGCGGGGCCGAGGTGGAGGCCGGAGGCCCCCAACCCGATCCCGCCGTGCCTGCCTTCTGCTGGTTCGTTCCCTACTGCGCTTCCACCATCTAGATCACGGGCACCATCGGCAGGCCGGGAATAGTGAACGTGTAGTGGATTCCCAGGCCGAGGACCAACGTCTGGGTCTTGGGGAGCGTGAGCGACCCCGTCCCCGCCGCCGCCTTGGCGCTCATGCTCGTCCAGTCCGCGGCGACGTGTAACCCGAGTCCCATGGGCATGCCGATGTTGATACCGCCGGAAGCGCCGATCCCCGCTTGCGTCCGCTTGCCGGTCGGCGCACTCACGGCGTTTAGCTGCACGCGCGGCGAGCCCCAGATCTCGAATGAGACGCTCGGCGAGGGCGGCTTCACGGCGATGCCAATCCCCAGGGGAACACTGAGGTACTTCGTTGCGTTGGCGCCCGTTCCCACCTTGAGGTAACCGACTCCCGCGTTCAACCCGATGCCCACGGGCACGAGCGGCGGGCTGAACAGTTTGAGACCCAGGGTACCGGAGAACTGGATCTCTTTGTCCGACGCCGTGGTGTCCGAGTTGTACTGGCCGGCGCCCACTCCGATGGCGATGAAGGGCAGCCCAAGCGTGGCCCTGAGCCCGACGTGATTGGGCTTCGTGGTCAGCGTGGACGTGACCCCTCCGACAGTCCGTTTCGTGCTCAACGTCGTTCCGAAATCGGCGGCGAGGGTCAGGCCGGTTGGCGCCTTGGGCGACACGTACACCGGATTCGCCGCGAGCTGCGCTTCGGCGAGGTTGGCGATGCCAAGCGCGAGCGCCAGCACGCCGAGTCCTGCGACACGCGAACGGATCACAGACTCCTCCTGAGAAAGAAGGGTCGAGGGAGCGTTGGGCGACCTATACGTACAAGCGCCCCGGAAGCCCGTCAATGGCGACCGGGGCAGGCGCACGCGGTGTCAGCGAATCCACACGGCCGCGATCGAGATGCCCTCGATGTCACCGAGTCCAAGGCTGACGCGCACATCGAACGCTCGGCTCAGGCGGAAATCGGCACCCAGGCCGAGGCCAAAAATGACATCCGTGTCTCGGCCGACGATCGGTCCCAAGTAGCGGCTCACGATCGCCGCCGCGGGCTGCGCGTACGGAACGATGCTCACCTGAGAGTTCTCGACGTCGAGCCGGCGTCCCAATGACAACCCGACGGGTAACCAGACGTCGGTCCCCCCGTCGATCTGCAGGCCGCCCCCGAAGATCATGGCGCCATCGAGCGGGAAGTCCACGGTGTGGGTGATCACGCGGTAGCGCGCCTCCACGCCCGCCAGGAGGCGGGAGTCCAGCGCGCCCTCGGAGAGCAGCAGGCCTCCACGCACGCCGACATCGAACGCACCCGACGCGAAGCGATACATCCCTTCGGCGGCGGTGCGCCCGTCGAAATCCGCGAAGCTGACCGCACCGCCGAACTCATGGCGCGTGAACGCGCGATACGGGGCATTGTACGATGGCAGGCCCGTCGCCTGCGCCAGCGCCGCCGTGGGCGCCACGAGGGCCGCGGCGACCGCCATCCACCATCTGCTGGGACGCATCATGAACCTCCTTGGTGCACGCTCTCGGCCACAATCCGCACGGTGTCGTTGCGGACCTGCAAGAAGCCGCCACGAACCGTGAACGTTGCGGCGCCGGATTCCTGTCGGACCACGAGTTCCCCGCTCCCGAGCAGCGTCATGAACGGCGCGTGCCGCGGCAGGATGCCCACTTTGCCGTCATAGGCGGGGACCACGACGGCTGTCGCGTCGCCGTCATACACGGCGCGCTCAGGCGAGATGACCGTGACGCGCATCACGTTTGCCCGAGCGTTTTCGCCCGCTCGACGGCCTCGTCGATGCCACCCGCCATGTAGAACGCCTGCTCCGGCAGGTGATCGAACTCACCGTCCACCACCCGCGTAAAGCTTTCGATCGTGTCCTCGAGCTTCACGTAGCGTCCCTGCCGCCCCGTGAACGCCTCCGCTACGTGGAACGGCTGGGAGAGGAAGCGCTGCACCCGCCGGGCGCGGGCCACGATGAGCTTGTCGTCCTCGGAGAGTTCGTCCATTCCCAGGATGGCGATGATGTCCTGAAGCTCCTTATACCGCTGGAGGATTCGCTGGGTTTCAACGGCCGCCCGGTAGTGCTTGTCGCCAATGTACTGGGCGTCGAGGATGCGGCTGGAGGACGCCAGCGGATCCACCGCCGGGTAGATGCCGATCTCGGTCAGGGCGCGCGACAGCACGACCGTGGCGTCGAGGTGCGTGAACGCCGTCGCGGGCGCCGGGTCGGTGATGTCGTCGGCCGGCACGTAGATGGCCTGCACCGACGTGATGGAGCCTTTCTTGGTGGACGTGATCCGCTCCTGGAGATCCCCCATCTCCGTCGCGAGGGTAGGCTGGTACCCTACGGCGCTCGGCATGCGGCCCAGCAGAGCCGACACTTCAGAGCCCGCCTGCGTGAACCGGAAGATGTTGTCGATGAACACCAGCACGTCCTGGCCTTCGCGGTCGCGGAAGTACTCGGCCACGGTGAGGCCGGAAAGGCCCACTCTGAGGCGCGCCCCCGGCGGCTCGTTCATCTGGCCGTAGATAAGGGCGCACGATCCCAGGACTCCGCTCTCTTTCATCTCCAGATACAGGTCGTTCCCCTCGCGCGTCCGCTCGCCCACGCCGCAGAACACGGATCGGCCACCGTGCCCCTTCTGCACGTTGTTGATCAACTCCATGATGATGACCGTCTTGCCCACGCCTGCCCCACCGAACAGCCCGATCTTGCCGCCCTTCACGAATGGCGCGAGCAGATCGATCACCTTGATGCCGGTCTCGAACACCTCCGTCTTCGGCTCCAGCGCCACGAACTCCGGCGGCGCGCGGTGAATCGGCCAGCGCTCGGTCCCGGGCGGAATCGCGGCGCCGTCATCCACCGGCTCGCCGATCACGTTCAGGATGCGGCCCAGCGCCGGCTCGCCGACGGGCACCGTGATCGGGCCGCCCGAATCACGCATGAGCATCCCCCGCACGACACCGTCCGTCGAGCTCATCGCCACGGCCCGCACCTGGTTCCGACCGATGTGCTGCTGCACTTCGGCGGTGAGCTTCACCCGGGGTCCGCCGTCGCCCGGCTGATCGATCGTGAGCGCCGTGTACAGCTCGGGCAACTGCTCCGGCTCGAATTCCACGTCGAGCACGGGGCCGATGACCTGAACGACTTTGCCGATATTGTCTGCCATAGTGCCTCAGTGGTCGCGATGCTAACCCTTCAACGCCTCCGCCCCACCCACAATCTCCGCGATCTCCTGCGTGATCTGCGCCTGGCGGGCGCGGTTGAACGTGCGCCGCAGCGCGTCGATCATGTCGCCGGCGCTGTCGGTGGCGTTCTTCATGGCCGTGCGCCGCGCGCCCTGCTCCGCCGCCGCCGTCTCCACGAGGGCGCGGAACATCTGGTTCCGCACGTAGAGGGGCAGGATGGCGCCCACGATCTCGTCCCCCGACGGCCGCAAGATGTAATTGGGAGCGGATGGGCGGATGGGCGGCTGGGCGGCTCGTGGCCCCCTTCGGTCCGCCGGCCCGCCGATCCGCCGAGCCGCCCCTGCTGGCGGGGTGACCGGGAGGATCCGCATCACCGCGGGCGGCGTGGACAGCGGGCTCTTGAACTGCGCGTACACGACCTCCACCGCGTCCAGTTCGCCCCCGGCGAATCGATCCATCAACGGACCCATCACCTCGGCAGCATGGGCCGGTGTGGGCCGGTCCCCGATGTCCTGGCGTTGCGAGGCGAGCGCCCGCCCCACGTACCGGAAGAACCCGATGCCCTTGCGCCCGATGCCGTGCAGCTCCACCTCCGTCCCCGCTCCTTCCAGCTCCGCCATTCGCTGCCGGGCCTCGCGGATCAGGTTGCCATTGAACGCCCCGCACAACCCCCGATTACTCGTGATCAGCAGCAGCGCGACCCGCCGCGCCGCCCCCGCGGGCTGCCGTAACAGCGGAAACCTCTCTGCCAGGTCGCGGCTGTACAGATCCGCCAGCAGCTCGGCCAACGCGGCGGCGTACGGTCGCGCCGCCGCCACGCGGTCCTGCGCGCGCTTCAGCTTGGACGTAGCCACCATCTCCATGGTCTTGGTGATCTGCCGCGTGTTTTCGACGGACCGGATCCGCCGGCGGAGCTCGCGCGCCTTGGCCATCCCGCTACCGTACCAGCTTGTTGAACTCTTCGATGGCCGTCTTGAGCTGCGCCGTGAGCGCGTCCGACATGACCTTCTGCGCGCGCAGCGTCCGCAGGATCTCCTGGTGGCGGGCGTCCATGAACTCGTGGTACTCCCGCTCCCATTGTCTGATCGCGTCGACCTCGACCTCGTCCAGATAGCCGTTCGTCACGGCGAAGATGATCGCGATCTGCCGCTCGACGGGCATGGGCTGGTACTGCGGCTGCTTGAGGACCTCGACGACCCGGGCACCGCGCGCCAATTGGCGTTGCGTCGCCTGATCGAGCTCGGAGGCGAACTGCGCGATCGCCTCGAGCTCGCGATACTGCGCGAGGTCCAGGCGCAACCGGCCGGCGACCTGCTTCATCGCCTTGATCTGCGCGTTGCCACCCACCCGCGACACGGAGATCCCAGCGTTGATCGCCGGGCGGACGTTCGAGTAAAACAGGTCGGTCTCGAGGAAGATCTGCCCATCCGTGATCGAGATGACGTTGGTCGGGATGTAGGCCGACACGTCGCCCGCCTGGGTCTCGATCACCGGCAGCGCGGTGAGCGAACCCCCGCCGTAGGCGTCCGACAGCTTGGCGGCTCGCTCCAGCAGCCGGGAGTGGAGATAGAATACGTCACCGGGATACGCCTCACGCCCGGGCGGGCGCCGCAATACGAGCGACAGCTGGCGGTACGCCGCGGCCTGTTTCGAGAGGTCGTCGTACACGCACAGCGTCGCCTTCCGCTCGTCGTACATGAAGTACTCGGCCATGGCGCAGCCGGAGTACGGGGCGATGTATTGCAGCGGTGCCGGATCCGACGCGCCCGCCACCACGACGATGGTGTAGTCCATCGCACCCTGTTGCTTCAGCTTCTCGACCACGCCGGCCACCGTGGAGGACTTCTGCCCGATGGCCACGTACACGCAGATGACGTCTTCGCCCTTCTGATTGATGATCGTGTCGATCGCGATGGCGGTCTTGCCGGTGCTGCGGTCGCCGATGATCAACTCGCGCTGCCCGCGACCGATCGGGATCATGGAGTCGATCGCCTTGATGCCCGTCTGCAACGGCTCCTTCACGGGCTGCCGCTGCACGATCCCCGGCGCCGGCGACTCGACTTTCCGGCTCCGCGCCGCCTTAATCGGTCCGAGCCCGTCCACCGGCTCACCCAGCGGGTTCACCACGCGCCCCACCAGCGCCGGCCCCACCGGTACCTCGAACACCCGCCCCGTGCACCGCACCTCGTC
>JACQHC010000155.1 GCA_016199245.1 Gemmatimonadota bacterium
GCCGGATGGTGTGCGACGTGTGACAGTCCTTGCAGGTCGGCAGCTCGCGCCCTTCGTCCGTACGGGCGGTCTCGGACCAGTGCACGCTCGCCTTGAACCGCTCCTCGATGCCGTGATGGCAGGTGCCGCACGTGGCCGCGACGTTGGTCGGGTGCACGGTCGAGCCGGAGTCGCTGGCCGGCAGCTCGCCGTGCGCCGTGTGGCAATTGGTACACGTCGCCGTGACGACGAGCCCGCTCTCCAGCAGACCCTTGCCGTGGATGCTCTCCACGTAGCGCGCCACCACCAGCGGCTGGCGCTCGCCGATGCGGCGCGCCGCCACCTCGCCCTGGCGGTGGCACTTGGCGCACAGGTCCGGCACGTTGCGCGGGAACGTGGCTGATGCGGGCCACCGCCGGCTGGCCGTCGCGTGCTTGTCGTGACAATCCAGGCACCCCGGGGCGTCGGAACTGCCCTCCGCCGCGAGCTTCCCGTGCGCGCTCGCCCGGTACTGCTCCACCGGCGCCAGGTGACAGGCGCTGCAATCCACCGGCGAGCGAATGGTGGCGCACGGGCGCACGAGCGACGCGGTGACTTCGCTGTGGCACTGCGCACAGGCGGTGCCGCCGTGAGCCGAGCCGTTGTGCCCCTGCTCGTCTACGTAGAGCGACACCGTCTCGCCCCGCGCCACGCCCGAAAGCTCCGGTTTCCCGTGGCACATGAGGCAGTCGCGGTTGGCCGCGCCCGCCTCGTAAAACACGCGGCGCACCTTGTGCGGTTGATGACAATCCACGCAGGCCGGGATTCTGTGCGGCTCGGTCTCCCACAAGCGCCCTTCGATCACCTGCCGGTGGACGCGCTCGATTTGCGTATGACACTGCACGCAGGTCGCGGCGACGTTGTTGCGGTGAATGGTCGAGCGCGCGTCCGTGTGCGGCAGGATTTCGTGCGAGCCGTGGCACGACGTGCACACCGCCGTGACCGTGAGGCCCCGGCGGTACAGCCCTTCGCCGTGCATCGATTCGGAGTAGTTCTCGAGGATGCTGTCCTGTGGGATATTCCGCGCGCGGGAGACGGGCGAGCCTTCGTGATGACACCGCCCGCAGAGCTGCGGGATGTTCATCACGCCGGTTGGCGCGTTGGGGTCCCCCGGTGACGCGATGTCGTGGATGCCGTGACAGTCCGAACACGTCGGGGCCAAGGCGTCGTTGCGCGCGGCCGCGCGACCGTGCACCGAGTTGCGGTACTGTTCGGTCGGTCCGGTGTGACACCGCCCGCAATCGACCGGCCAAAGCTCGGTCTCGTGCGGGATCTGCGCGTCGGCGTGGCACATGACGCACGACACGCCGGCCACACCATGCACGGAGCGCTCGTACGTCGCCGGCCGCACCACAAAGCGCGCCGCGTCCCGGCGGCCCGCGAACAACTCGGTGCTGCCGTGGCACATGAGACAGTCCCCGCTCTCCTGCGCCCATGCGGGCGCAGCGATGAGCAGGGTCCCAACGGTCGCTGCCCAGCACCAGAGTCGCCCCATGCAGGGATTTACTCCGGCGCCAAGATAGCACGCGGGCCCTGACGCTCATGGAGGTGTAAAGGCAACTTAATTTATTCTATAGCCGCACCCGAGTCGCGGCGGCGCTACTTCCCTTCCCACGGCACGGGGCCGCGTCGAGAGCGGATGGCGGCCCGCCACCGGCATGCGGGGGTTGGATCTGGAGAAACGGATGATGCGCTGGTTCGCCGTGCCGCTGTTCACGGGCTCCGTGCTCGGTGCCACCGCGCTGCGGGCTCAGGATTCCTGCACCGCCTGCCACGGCGACCGCGCCATGGCCGCGTCGCTCGCCTCCGACTCGGCCCTGGCGGCGTTGCTGTTCGTGGATCCCGCGGCCTATCGCGCGTCCGTCCACGGGCAATTGGGATTCACCTGCACGCTGTGCCACCAGGGGATCTCCGACTACCCTCACGGACCTGTCGTCCCGGTGGACTGCGCAGCCTGCCACACGCAGGCCGGGCAAGAGCTGGCGCAGAGCGTGCACGGGCGCCCGCATCCGGCAACGGGCGCGAACCCGGCCACCTGCGCGGACTGCCACACGGGCCACCAGATCTTCCGGTCCTCGGACCCACGGTCCACGGTGAACCGCCTGACACAGTTCGAAGGGTGTGCCCGCTGCCACAGCGACGCCGAGAGGATGCGCCGCTTCGGACAGGAGGACACGGCCACAGTGCAGAGCTATCTCACCAGCGTTCACGGGCGAGGGCTGCTGGAAAAAGGGCTGACCATCGCGCCGGTCTGCACGGACTGTCACGGGGAGCGCGGGACCGGGGCGCACGAGATTCTCCCCACGTCGGATTCGGCTTCCCCGATGAGCCGGGCCCGCGTCGTGGACACGTGTGCGCGGTGTCACGGCGGCATCAAGGCGGCGTACGATCAGAGCGTCCACGGCGCGATGTTCGCGGGCGGCAATCCCGACGTCCCGACCTGCATCGAATGCCACACGGAGCACGCGGTACAACCGGTGGCGAGCGCGGCATCGAGCGTGTACCCCACGCACATTGCCCAGACGTGTACGGCATGTCACGACCGCGAGGACCTGAACGACCGGTACGGGTTGCCCACGGAACGGCGGCGCACCTACCTCGGCTCGTTCCATGGGATCGCGCTGGAGGCGGGGCAGCTCACCGTGGCGAACTGTGAGAGCTGCCACGGCTCCCACCGGATCCTGCCGTCCACGGACACTGCGTCGTCCGTGCATCCCGCCAACCTGCAGACCACCTGCGGTTCCTGTCATCCCGGAATCGGCGCGGGCGTCGCCGAGGGCCGCGTTCACATCGCCTCAGTCCGCGAGGACATCAACCTGTTCGCCTATGGAGTGCAGTGGCTGTACTACCTGCTGATCGCTGGCATCGTGCTGTTCGCCGTCAGCATGATCTCGCTGGATCAGTACCGCCACTGGGTGGTAGATCCGCGCCGTCGGAGGCCGAGCCATGGCTGAGTGGGAACTGCGCGAGGCGGATCTCGATCGGATCGTGGTGACGCGGCTGTCCCTGGTCGAACGCGTGCAGCACATCGTGCTGATGGTGAGCTTCACGATCCTGATCGTGACCGGGATCCCCCTGCTGTTTCCGGACACGCCGCTGGTGCACGTGTTCGGCGGCGCGTTTCCCGTCCGCACGTTCCTGCACCGCTTCGCCGGCAGCACGCTCGCCCTGCTCGCGGCCTTTCACGTTCTCTATGTGCTGTTCAGCCAGGACGGCCGACGGGATTTCGGCTGGATCGCGCCGCGGACGCAGGACGTGCGGGACTTCATGCACTACGTGCGCTATCAGCTGGGCAAGACCGACGAGCCGCCACCGTTCGGGAAGTTCAACCCGTTCGAGAAGATCGAGTACTTCGCCGTCGTCTGGGGCTCGGCCGTGATGGTCGCTACCGGCTTCATGATGTGGTTCTTCGAGGCGACGCTGCGCGTGTTTCCTAAGTGGGTGTACGATCTCATCCTGCTCGTGCACGGCTACGAGGCGCTGCTCGCGTTTCTCTCGATCATCCTGTGGCACCTGTACAACGTGCATCTGAAGCCGGGCGCGTTCCCCATCAGCCGCGTGTGGATTGACGGGAAGGTGACGCTGCGGCACCTCAAGGAACATCATCCCAGGGAGTACAGGAGTTGGCTACGCCGCCACCGGGCCGGGCTGACTGGTGACGAGACCTAGGAAGATCCGCACAACTCGCAGCGGTGCGTCCTTCGGGCCGCTGCAGTTCGCCGGTAATGAAGGTTGGCTGGCCGGGAAAGGCCTCACTGACGCGGCCCTCCGGACGCGCCCCTGCGACTTGTGCGGACCTTGCCTTAGCGCTCCGCCGGGGCGCACACCGTGGCGTGGCATGCGGCGCAGAACTCGGCGCTCTTGAGATCCACTTCCTCGACGTAGCTCGACGCGTGCATCACGCAGCTCTGGTCGGCGCAGTGCACCAGACCGAAGGCGTGCCCCAGCTCGTGGACGGCTTCTTTGATGGTCCGCTCCAGCAACAGACCCTCATTCGGCGGGAGGCCGTAGAATTGGCTGCGCAGCCGGTACGTGGAGACCACCGCTGCCGCGCCGGCGAGCTGTGACTGGCCGAACACGAACGTGAGGACGGGAATGAACAGGTCCACCGACGTGATGCCGACCATCCGCGAACCCGCCTCCGGCAGCCGCCGGAGCAGCGCCGCCAGGATGAGCGTGGCGTGGTACTGGCGCCGCTCGGACGCGTACGCCGGAGCGAGATCCAGCTCAGCCTCGAACCGCCGGACCGGCTCGGGCGCGAACGACTCCGCGATCGCTTCAGTGAGGAAGTCCGCCCAGGCGGGCGCGTAGCCGTTGAGGTAGGCGACGTAGATGACGCCGGCCACGCCTACCGCCGGATTCCATACCGCTTGATCTTGTTGTACAGCGTCGCGCGGTCGATGCCGAGCAGCCGGGCCGAATGGGTGACGTTGCCCTCGGTCTCTCGCAGCACGCGCTCGATGTGCTCCTTCTCCACGGCGGCCAGCGAGATGCCGTTCGGACCGCGGTCGTGGTCCCCCACGTGCACCGGCAGGTCCGCCTCCCCGATCGCGGGCCCCTTGCCCACCACCATCGCGCGCTCGATCGCGTTTTCCAGCTCCCGCACGTTGCCCGGCCAGCGGTAGCCCAGCAGCACGGCCTCCGCCTCGGGCGTGATGGGTAGCGCGGGCTTCCCCATGGCCCTGGCGTATTTGTCCACGAAGTGTCGCGCCAGCGGCAGGATGTCCTCCCGGCGCTCGCGCATGGGCGGCACGCGAATCGTGAATACGTTCACCCGGTAGTACAAATCCTCCCGGAAGACGCCGTCCGCGACGAGCTGCTCCAGGTTCTTGTTGGTCGCGCACACCAGCCGGAAATCCGACGTCACCTCCTGATTGCCGCCGAGCCGCGTAAACCGCTTGGTCTCCAGGACGCGCAGCAGATCGACCTGCATCTTGGGACTGACGTCCCCGATCTCGTCGAGGAACAGCGTGCCTCCGGCCGCCAGTTCCAGCTTGCCCTTGCGCCGGTATTGCGCGCCGGTGAAGGCGCCCTTCTCGTGGCCGAACAGCTCGCTCTCGAGCAGGGTTTCCGGGATGGATCCCGCGTTGACCGCCACGATGGGGAAGAAGCGGCGCCGGCTCTGCGCATGGATCGCTCGGGCAATGAGCTCCTTTCCCGTCCCGCTCTCGCCCCGGATCACCACCGTGGAGTCGGTCTCCGCAACCGTTCTGATCAGCTCCAGCACGCGCAGCATCTCGGGGCTGGTGCCCACGATGGGACCGGTTTGGCCCAGCTCGGTCACCTTTTCCTTGAGATGAACGTTTTCTTCTGTCAGTTCACGCTGCCGCAGGGCATTGCGAATCGTGGAGGACAGCTCATCCGGATCCACGGGCTTGGTGACGTAATCGAACGCCCCGAGTTTCAGCGCCTCCACGGCCGTCTGGACCGAAGCGTACGCCGTGAGAATGATGATCGCCGCGTTGGGATCGATCTCCCGCACGCGCTTCTGGAGCGTGATGCCGTCCATGCCCGGCATCTTCAGGTCGATGACGGCGATGTCGAAGGGGCCTACATCCATCTTGCGGAGCGCCGCCGTCCCGTCCTCCGCCGTCTCGACGGCAAACCCATCCTCCAGGAACCACTCCTCCAGCGATTTCCGCACCGACAGTTCGTCGTCGACGATCAGGATCTTCCGTTTCATGGGCCAGCCACCTCCGCGCCGCGCGCCGCGCGCGCTCCGCCGACGCGCTCCGGATCGCGCGGAATTGTGATAGTGAAGGTCGTCCCTTTGCCCACCGCCGATTCCACGGCGATCTCGCCCTCATGCCGCTGGACGATGCCGTACACTACGGCGAGCCCCAGCCCCACGCCCTTGGTCTCGGTCTTCGTGCTGAAGAACGGATCGAAGATTCGGTCCCGCACGCCCGGCGGGATCCCCACGCCCGTGTCGCCCACGCTGACGCACACGCTCGCGCCATCGGCCGGAGGGGCCCACGTGCGCACCACCAGCCGGCCGCCGTCCGGCATGGCCTCCACGGCATTGATCAGCAGCGCGACGAGAGCCTGAACGATCTGGTCAGGGTCGCACACGATCTCGTCGTCCCCGAGCTCAAGCTCCGACGTCGCCTGGACCCCGCGCAGGGCGGTGTGATGGGCCACGAGCCGCAGGGCGCGCGTCACCAGGTCGTGCAGATGGGCCGGCCGGAACTCGGCGCGGCTCGCCCGCGCGTAGGTCAGGAGGTCCCGCACGATGTTCCCGCACCGCATGGACTCGGAGCCGATCAACTCCAGATTGTCGAGCACCTGTTGCTTCTCCGGCCCGTCTGGGAGTAGCGCCCGAAGCCGGCGGCTCGACAGCTTGGCGTACGTGATGATCCCCGACAGCGGGTTGTTGATCTCGTGCGCCACGGTGGCCGCCATCTTCCCCATGGAGGCGGCCTTCTCCACCAACACCATCTGTTGGTGGATCTGTTCCAGCTCCGCCGTCTTCTCGCGGACCCGGTCCTCAAGCGTGTGTGACCACTCGCGCAGCTCGGTGTCGGCCGTCTGGAGGTTGCGCGCCATGCGGTTGAAGGACTGCGCCAGCACGCCCAGCTCGTCCTGCCGGTCCACGCGGATCTCCACGTCCAGATCCCCCCGGGCCAGGGCCTCCGTGCCCCGCCGCAGTTGGCGAACCGGCCGATACACGGCCCGGTACACGATTCCCGCCATCACCAACAGCGACACGAAGATGATGCCGACCGCGAGCGCGTACGTCCGCTGGCCGGTGGCGGCCAGAGATCGGTCCAGCGCTTCCAGGGACATCTGCACATCCAGCACGCCGAGGACCGACTGGTCGGCGGTGTGCGCGTGACAGGCGGCGTTCGAGCACGAGGCGTTGTTGTGAATGGGGTTGATGAGCCCCAGCACCCGGTGCGACCCGTTCTTGCGGTACACCCGGGCTCGCTCTTCGGACGGCACGGCCTCCAGCGGGTGGACGGACGCATGACAGACGTAGCACGCCTCGGCCTGGAGGTCCACGGCCGACCCGGTTTCCGCCGCGTGGCTGGAGAACTTGATCTCGCCCCGCTTGTTGTAGATGCGGATCACCTCGACGCCGGGCTCGGCCCCGAGAAAGCCGATCATCTCGTAGATGTGTTCCCGCTCGTTGCGCAGCATGCTCGCCAGGAGGCTCTGGCGGATGAAATCACTGGCCCGGTAAGCATCGGCCTTGACCTGCTGTTCCATTTGCCGGGTCTGCACCCTGTTCGAAATCGCGACATGAACCGAAAACAAGAGCAGCACGGATAGAAACAGGAAGGCGAACAGCCTGACGCTCAGCGAAGAGCCGACGGATGAGAACCTGGACACCATCATGACGTTGCCCCACAAGCGCTTAAGGGCGCACGGCGGGGTTCCAGGCTCACACTAGCGAGGCGCCGGAAAGGGTCCCTCTAAGTCTGTGTGTAGAAAATCTCATCAACGAGGTTCTGGTACCGTTCGCGGCCCAGCACCGCCTCCAGATCCGGCGCCGGGGCACCCCCGTCGTGCAGCGTCGGCCCGAGCTGCGCCCCCGCAACCGGCGCCGTCGCCTCTGCCAGGTAATGCTTCAGGAGCTGAATCTGCCCGAGATACCAGTGCAGCACCTGCTCGCCACGCAGCAAGTCCGGGAGGTGATCGAGCGCCTCGTGCGATTCGAGGTGCAGCAGCCACTCGTCGCCGCTCCCGCTCGTCTCGCGCGCCCGGAGCGCCGCCCGGTACGCCTCGTTCACGGCCTGAACCTCCCCGGCGACCGGCGCCGTCAAGGGAATCACGGCGTGCCGCCGCTCGATCCAGCCACACGGACCGCCGCGCTTGAGCCAGGCCCCCGGTTTCGGCAACACCACGTCATCGACCGGAAACAGCACGCGCCAGGCATGGCCATCGAGGCCCAGAATTGGGTGCTTCGGGTCACGATCGTCAATCCAGAAATGCCCCAGGCTGTACGCCCGATCGAGGCGGAGGGCGCTCTCGCTCACGAGGCGGCACACGTACGCGTTCACCTGGTCCTGGACGCTCCCCGCGGAAGCTGCCGCCGCGACCGGAAGGCGGTCGTGCCGCGTTCCGCCGCCGAGCGCGCGGTAGAGGTCGCAGTTCTCGCAGTCGTAGCCCTTGTCGCACAGGCGATAGCTCAAGACGCCGGCCAGTACCCACAGGCAGGGGAGATCGTCTCGTTCCGTCCGCGCTCGCCCGTCCATCGCTCCCTCCCGCCGCCGCCACCGGTCGCCCGACCTCAATCGCTCAACAAGAACGTCCGGGCCACGTCGTCCCACCGTTCCGGGGACAGCGCACGCGCGAATCCGTCCACGGGAAACCCGCCGTCCGGCAGGACCACCCCCAGCTCGGCCGCGCGCATTCCCCGCAAGTTCTCTACGATTCCGTCCATCCAACCTCGCGCCAGGCCCCCCGAAAGAAGGTTCCGGGCCGCCGCATTGGGGTTCCGCACCTTGACCTTCAAGAGCCACCCGCGCTGATATGGGTCGGCGTTGACCAGTTCCGGGGAGGCCGCGACCTGCGGGTTCACGTCGATCACCTCACCGTCCACCGGCGACAGCATGGGGATCTCGTGGCCATCCAGCCGGATGTGCCACGCGGGTTCCCCTTGCGCCACGCGAGCGCCGACTGCCGGCAGCTCGAATCCCGAAACTCGGCCCAGGAGCTTCTGGGCGAAGTCGTCTATGCCGACACGCATTACGCGGGGATCCTCCGGCAGCACCCAGCCGTGGCCCTGATGGAAGTAAAAACCGTCAGGGACGTCGAACCACCCACGCCGCGGCGGGAGGGCACGTGCAACGGTCCGCGAGGGCGCCGGCGTGTTCAGCAGTCTCCAGAACGCCACGAGAACGAGCAGGAACGCGCCGCAGAAGACGTATTCCGCGCCTTTCATTGCGAAGATCTCCAGCCCTTGCATCGGTCCGCCTCCTGTGTTGCGGCTCAGGCCGCGGCGGCGCCCGTCCGGCGAACGGCGAGCTCGACCTTGGGGGCCACTTCCGCGAAATCGAGCACCGGCATCCGGTTCACCACCCAACGGAACACCCAGATCTCCGCGGCGATGATCGCCAGCGTGACTTCCACTTCCATCCAGCTCGGGACATAGTGGACGGCCGCCAGCGGCTTGTACGCGATGATCGCCACGTTCAACCGGTTGAGCAGGACGCCTGCGAGAGCCATCAGCGCCGCCGCCTGCACCGTTTTTACGTTCCGTGTCCGGTACCCTTGCGCGAACAGCACCGCCGGCACCGCCACGAAGCCCACGATCTCGAGCAAGAACCACGCGCCCATCGGCGTGGCCAGGTATGCCCACTTCTGCCCGTGCAACAGCGTCACCACCATCAGGAAGAAGTAGGCGAACAGCGTCCCGGCGCACACGCGGCCCAGACCCAGCGTGACGTCTTCGTGCGTCCGGCGCAGCGTCCACCCCAGTCGCGGAGCGAACACCTTGCGACTGATGAAGCCTTCGACGATCACCAGGGACAGGCCCGCGAACACGCTGGACACGAAGAACAGAACGGGAATGAACTCAGTGTACCACAACGGGTGCAGCTTCCCCTTCGCCATGAGGAACAGGCCGCCCAGACCCGCCTGGTGGAGCAAGGCCAGCGTGATGCCGAGAACCACGGCGGCGAACGTCATGCCTTTGAGCACGCGACGGATCCGCTCGAGCCCCAACCATTCCGCGGCGGCCGGCGAGAACTCCACCAGCGCCATGAGCGCGTAGAGAAAGAAATGCCAGGCAACGAGGAACAGGACGGAGCTCACGCCGAACCCGTTCCCGATCATCGGATTCATGATGTTCCACGGACGCCCCAAGTCGAGCAGCAGCGAGCCGGCGGCGAACACATAGCCCAGGAACGCGTTCAGCACGGTCACGCGGATGATGGGATGGTAGCGCTCCAGGTGAAGCACGTAGACCATGAACGTGAGGACGTACCCCCCGCCCGCGATGGCCACGCCGGTCATCACGTCGTAACCGATCCACAGCCCCCAGGGGAAATCCTGGGACAGATTCGTGATCGCGCCCAGTCCCTTGAGGAACCGGATCGCCAGCAGCACCGCCGCCACGACGATGAGCGCGCCGCTGATGACGTTGAACGGCGTGAGCACTTTTCCCCGGGGCTTCAGCTCCTGAAGAATGAACTGGCCCAGCCGGCGCGCTTCGTTGCCGGCCCGCGGGATCCGTCCCACCGTGGCATCCATCGTCAAACCTCCCCCTCGGCATTCGCCTCCGCAGCCTCCCTGTCCTTCTCACGCTTCGTGGCTGCGCTCAGCGCCAGGAGGAACGTGGGGACGAGGATCTCCACGAAGGGGACGGAATAGAGGAACTCACGGGTCAAGGCGGGATACGGCTCGTCCCCCACATCGGTCGGGAGCCCGATTTGCTCGAACGGCACCGACGCCAGGTACAACCAACTCGTGCCGCCGGCCTCGTGCTCGCCGTACACGTGATGCACGTACTTGTCCGGCTCGGCGTAGATGCGCCGCCTGGCCTCTTCCAGCCGTTCCGCCCGCGGCCCAAAGCTGAGCGCTCCCGACGGGCAGCTCTCGACGCAGGCCGGCTGCTTCCCTTCCTCCAGGCGCTCCCAGCACAGCACGCATTTCTGGATGCGCGGCACGGCGCTGTCGTACTCGAACTTCGGCATATCGAACGGGCAGGAGACCATGCAGAAGCGGCATCCCATGCACTTGTTCGCCGTCCAGGCCACCGGACCGGCGGGCGTCTTGTGCATGGCCCGAGTGAGGCACGCCGAGGCACAGGCCGGCTGCAGGCAGTGCAGGCATTGCTTCTTCGCGTACACCTGGCCCCGGTCGGTCTCGTAACGGTTCACCACGGTCCACTGCTTCTCGGACGTGGCCCGCTCGGCGGTGAAGTCCACGTCCTCGGGGAACTCCAGCCCCGCGTCCTTGTGCGCATCCGCGCAAGAGAACTCGCACATGCGGCAGCCGATGCATTTCGTGGTGTCCACCAGCACGCCCATCGCCTCACGAGCGGGACCGGCCGCTGGTTGCTCGGCGCTCAGGTTCTTTCCTACGACCGCGGCACCGCCCGCGACGCACAGGGTCTTGAGAAGCTCTCTTCGATCAATCACGCCGACGCTCCTGGCTCCAGTCCCTCGGTTGACGCACGACCGTCACACCACCCGGAACATTCAGGCGTTCAGGAACCGATGCTCGAAGGCGTCCCACACGCCGGCGTCGAGGTTGTCCAGGATCCCAACAGCGATGTCGCCGCCGTCGGTCATCGTAACCCCGATCTCGCCGCCGCCGACCGCCGCGAGCAGGTGGTTCCGGATTCTCTCGTACTGCCGGCGCGTCCAGTCCCGCGCCTGGTCCGCGATGAGCCAGAAAGGGATTTCCTGCGCCAGGC
>JACQHC010000014.1 GCA_016199245.1 Gemmatimonadota bacterium
CATCCAGCTCGCCCGCGGCGAGCAGATCGTTGAGCTCGGCCGGCGTTCCCGTGACCAGCTCGGCGGGCACCCGGACGATGCCCCGGTCAATGGCACCGTAGACCGGATAGCAGTTGATGTACGCGATGCGGCCCAGCCTCACGCCGGCTCCCACGATACGGGAGGTTCGAATCGGTGGCCCGACACTAGGCCCTCCCAGTCCCCACGAGCTGCACGAGCTCCGCCTCAGCGTGCGCAGACGCTGCTGGCGTCGCCACGGGTGTGAAGATCGGATCGTCCGGCGCGAACTGCCGCACGGGCCGGTAGAACGAATCGCGCTCGACCGGCTCCTTCCCCGCCCCGCGAATCAGCCGGACCACGTCTCCGTACGACAGCGCCATTGGCGTGTGCGCGCCGGCCTCATGGTACACGCGCTCATACACCACGGTCCCCTCCACGTCGTCGCAGCCGAAATGCAGCGCGACCTGCGACACGAACGCCGTCACCATGGGCCAATGGGTCTTGACGTGCGCGACGTTATCGAGGAACAGCCGCCCCACCGCCACGTTCTTGAGGTCGTCCATCCCTGTCGTCGCCGTCCCTTCCCTGCCCAGCTCGCGGCCCAGCTCGTTGTGATCGGGATGGTAGGCGAGCGGGATGTACGTGAGGAAGCCACGGGTTTCGTCCTGGAGATCGCGGAGCATCGCCAGGTGCTCCACGCGATCCTGAATCGTCTCCACGTGTCCGTAGAGCATGGTGCAATTGCTCGGGATCCCCAGCTCGTGGGCCTCGCGGTGCACGCGCAGCCAGTCCTCCGCCACGAGCTTCCGGTCAGCGATGGTGGCCCGCACGGCCGCCCCGAACACCTCCGCCCCGCCGCCCGGCAACGTATCCAGCCCCGCGGCCTTGAGCTCTTCCAGCACGCGCCGCGTGGTGGTGCGCTCGATCCGCGCCAGGTGCGCGATCTCCACCGCCGTGAGCGCCTTGACGTGGACGTCCGGGTGCCGCTCCTTGAGCCCGCGGATCAGATCGGCGTAGTACGACAACCGCAGCCTGGGATGCAGCCCGCCGACGATGTGGAACTCCCGCGTCGGATTGTCCGCCGCCGCCTCCGCCTCGGCAAAGACCTCGTCCAGCGACCGCGTGTAGGCGCCTTCCTCCTTCGCAGTCCGGGCGAACGAACAGAACACGCACGTGTGGCGCAGCACGCACACGTTGGTGGGGTTGATGTGCTGGTTGGCGGCGAAGAACACCTGGTTGCCGTTCTTCCGGCGGTTGGCAGAATCGGCCAGCGCGCCGAGGCTCAACAAGTCGGAGGTCTCGAAGCAGACACGGGCGTCGTCGCGCGAGAGTCGCTCGCCGGCCTCGACCTTCTGCGCGATCGGCACGAGGCGTGGATCGCTCATGGGCAGGGTCACGGTCACGCCTCGAAGCGGCGGACAGCGAGCGTCACGTTGTGGCCGCCGAAGCCGAACGAGTTGGACAGCGCCACGTCTACCCGTCGCTTCAGCTTGATGTTCGGGGCGCAGTTCAGATCGCAGTCGGGATCGGGATGCTCCTGGTTGATCGTGGGTGGGATCTCGCCGTGCACGATCGACAGGACGCAGATCGCGAACTCGAGCCCCCCCGCCGCACCCAGCAGGTGACCGGTCATAGACTTGGTGGAATTCGCCACCAGCTGGCTGGCGTGATCGCCGAACACATCTTTGATCGCCTGCACCTCGGCCGCGTCTCCGTGGGGCGTGGATGTCCCGTGGGTATTGATGACCGCCACGTCCGCCGGGTTGAGCTTCGCGTCGCGCAGGCACTCGAGCATGGCCCGCCTGGCGCCCTCACCGCCGGGAGCCGGCTGCGTGATGTGATACGCGTCCGCGCTCATGCCGTAACCCACCAGCTCGCCGTAGATGCGGGCACCCCGGGACGTAGCGTGCTCCAGCGCTTCGAGGATGACGAGCGCCGCACCGTCCCCCATCACGAATCCGTCGCGCTCCTTGTCGAACGGCCGCGACGCGCACTCCGGAGCCTCGTTCCGCGTGGACAGGGCTTTCATGTTGGAGAACCCCGCGATCGCGAGCGGCGTGATCGCCGCCTCCGCGCCTCCGGTCACCATCACGTCGGCTTCTCCTGACTGGATGAGCCGGAGCGACTCGCCCAGGGCGTGCGCCGACGACGCGCACGCTGACACCGTGCAGAAGTTGGGTCCCTTGGCGCCCAGGCGAATCGAGATCACACCCGCCGCGATGTCCGGGATGAACATGGGAACGAAGAACGGGGACACGCGGTTCGGGCCCTGGGTGAGGTACAGCTTACACTGCTCCTCGAACGTCATGATCCCGCCGATGCCGCTGCCGATAATGACACCGATCCGCTCCGGCGCGGGCCGAGCGCCGTTGAAGGCGGCATCCGCCACCGCCTGCTCCGCCGCGGCGATGGCGTACTGGAGAAACAGGTCGTAGCGCTTGGCCTCTTTCCGATCGATGAACTTCAGCGGATCGAAGTTCTTGACCTCACAGCCGAAGCGGACGTCCAGATTCGAGGGATCGAACCGCTGGATCGGGGCCGCCCCTGAGCGGCCGGCGAGTAGACCCTGCCACGTCTCCGTAACCGACAGGCCGAGGGGGGACACCATCCCCAGGCCCGTGACGACAACGCGCCTCCCCAAGTGCTATTTCCCGATCTTCTCGTGCAGGTAGCGCATGGCGTCGCCGACGGTGCGGAGCTTCTCGGCTTCCTCGTCGGGGATGTCGATGTCGAACTCTTTTTCGAACGCCATGACGAGCTCGACCGTGTCGAGGCTGTCGGCGCCAAGATCTTCCATGAAGCTCGCGGCATCGGTGAGCTTCTCGCGCTCGACACCCAGCTCCTCGACGATGATGTCCTTGACCTTGTCCTCGAGATCGCTCATGACCGTCCTCGCAGAGTGTTGGTGGGGTTCACATCACCATGCCGCCGTCGACGACCAGCACGTGGCCGGTAATGTAGCCGGCCAGGTCTGAGGCGAGAAAGAGCACCGCGGCCGCCACGTCGGCTGGATCGCCCAACCGGCCCAGCGGGATGTGCGCCACCAGCGCCTCACGGGCCGCGTCGGGCAGCGCCTTCGTCATATCCGTATCGATGAAACCGGGCGCCACCGCGTTCACCAGCACGTTGCGTGAGGCCAATTCCTTCGCCACGGCTTTGGTGAATCCGATCAATCCGGCCTTGGACGCGGCATAATTCGCCTGCCCCTTGTTCCCCGTGATGCCCACGATGCTCGTGATGTTGATGACGCGCCCGAAGCGCCGCTTCATCATGCCACGCGTCACGAGCTTCGTGGCCATGAACGCGCCTTTCAGATTGGCATCCAGCACGGCGTCCCAATCCGCCTCGCTCATGCGGACGAGGATCCCGTCCCGAGTAAGGCCGGCGTTGTTCACCAGGATGTCGATCGGTCCGAGATCGCGTTCGACCGTTTCGACGGCGCGTTCGACCTGCGCGGAGTCGGCCATGTCGGCCGTGACGGCGATCGCCCGGCCGGATGCCGAGAGCCGCGCCGCCGCCTCCCGCGCGCGCGCCTCGTCCCGGGCGAGGATCGCGACGGCCGCCCCTGCCCCGGAAAGCCGCTCGGCAATGGCCCACCCAATCCCGCGGGAGCCGCCGGTTACCAGGGCGACCTTTCCGGCCAGCGAGATCTCCGCCGTCACGCCGCCTCCAGAAACCGCGTCGCTTCGGCGACCGATCCGATCGCGACCGACTTCGCCTCGGGAACGATGCGCTTCAACAGGCCGCTCAGCACCGTCCCGGGCCCGGCCTCGACAAACACCGCCCCGGGACTGATCTGCGTCGCTGCCTGCATGCCATCCACCCACAGGACCGGCGCGGTGAGCTGGCGGGCCAGCAGCCGCAATGCGTCACGCGCCGTTCGCACCGCCTCGGCGGTCGCATTGGCAATCACGGGGAACGCCGGATCGCCGAACAGCACGCTCTCCAGGGCGGCGCGCAGGCCGTCCGCGGCCGGCTGCATCAGCGGCGAGTGAAACGCTCCACTCACTTTGAGCGACAGCACCCGCTTGGCGCCAGCCGCCTTGCACAACGCGCCCGCATGCTCCACCGCCTCGGGGTCCCCGGAGATGACCGTTTGGTCCGGGGCGTTGATGTTGGCCGCTACCACGACTCCACTGCCGCTCGCCTCCCGGCACCGCTCGACCACGGCCTCTGAAGGGATCCCGAGCACGGCGGCCATGGCTCCGGCCCGCCGCTTGCTTGCTTCCAGCATCAGTTCCCCACGGTGCCGCACCAGCCGCGCGGCGTCCGCCACACCGAGTGACCCGGCCGCCGCATAGGCCGAGTACTCGCCCAGCGAGTGCCCGGCGCCGGCGGCGAGGTGGAGCTTCTCTCGAATCACCGCTAGAGCGGCCAGCGTGTGCGCGAGAATCGCCGGCTGGGCGTTGTGCGTGAGCGTCAGCTCCGCCTCCGGACCTTCCCACATCAGGCGCGTGAGCGACAATCCAAGCGCGTCATCCACCGCCAGGAACACGTCACGCGCCGCGGAGAATCGCTCGGCCAGGTCCTTTCCCATTCCCACCCGCTGCGCCCCTTGTCCGGGGCACAGCAGTACGGCATTCACCACCGCACAACCATGGCGGCCCAGGTGAACCCGCCACCGAACGCCACCATGAGCACGGTGGATCCTTCGCGGATCCGCCCCTCACGCACACACTCGTCCAGGGCGATGGGAATAGACGCCGCCGAGGTGTTGCCGTAGCGATCCACGTTGACGTAAACCTTGTCCATCGGCATGCCCGCGTGCTTGGCCGTCGCCTCGATGATCCGGATGTTGGCCTGATGCGGGATCAGGACGTCCACGTCGCGGGCAGTGAGCCCGGCCTGTGACAGCGCCTGATCGCAGGCGTCCGCCATGGACCGAACGGCGGCCTTGAATACCTCGCGGCCCGCCATCTTGATGAAGTAGCCGCGGTCGGCGAGCAGGCGCTCGTCGGGCGGATGGCAGCCGCCGCCACCCGGCCGGTACAGCAGTTCGGCGAGGCGGCCGTCCGTCTTCAGGTAGCTGGCGAGGATACCGCGTCGGCCGTCGGACACCGCCCGCACCAGCGTCGCCCCGGCGCCGTCGCCGAACAGAATGCAGGTCGAGCGATCCGTGTAGTCTGTGATGGTGGACAGGCGCTCGGCGCCGATCACCAGCACGTGCCGCGCGGTGCCGGCGGTGACAAGCCCCTCCGCCACCGTGAGTCCGTACAGGAAGCCGGAGCACGCGGCCTGAATGTCGAATGCGGCCGCGTTGTCGGCACCCAGCAAGGCCTGGAGATCGCACGCGGAGGACGGGAGCAGCCGATCCGGCGAGGCGGTGCCCATCACGATCGCGTCGATATCCAGCGGCCCAATACCCGCCTGCTCCAGCACCTGCACGGCGGCGAACTTCGACATGGCCGCCACGGTTTCGGTCGGGCCGGAGATGTGCCGCTCACGTATACCCGTACGCTCGACGATCCACTCGTCCGACGTGTCCACCATGCGCTCGAAATCGGCGTTGGTCAGCACTTTGGTGGGCGTGTACCGGCCAGTCCCGACGAGCTCGACCAGGGGACGCTTCACGCCACCGCTCCGTCACCGGCGAACTCGGCGCCGATGTGCTGGCTCAGGTGGCTACGGACGGCCTGAGCGGCCACGCGAATCGCGTTCTTGATGGCGTTCGGTGGGCTCGATCCGTGGCAGATGATCGACACACCGCGAATGCCGAGCAGCGGCGCCCCGCCGTACTCCGAATAGTCGAGCACCTTGAAGACGCGTCGCGCGCCGGGGCTCTCCAGCACATCGGGCTCCATCTCCCGCTCCAGCAGGCCGCGAAATAGCCGGGCTACGGATTCGTAGAACTTGAGCACGGCGTTCCCCACAAACCCGTCGCACACGATCACGTCGCATTCGGCCCGCAGAATATCGCGGCCCTCCACGTTGCCGACGAACCGGAAGCCCTGGCTGTCCTTGAGCAGAGGAAAAGCCTCTTTCACGGCGGAATTGCCCTTCTCTTCTTCTTCACCGATGTTCAGCAGGCCGACGACGGGTTCGGGCCGGCCCAGCACGTCCCGCGCGTACACGGCACCGATGTGCGCGAAGCCGTACAGCTCGCGGGCGCTGCAGTCCACGTTGGCGCCCACGTCGATGACCAGCACCGGCTTGCTACTCGTGGGAAACAGCGCGCCGATCGCGGCCCGGTCGACTCCGGGGTGCAGGCCGAGCAGCAACGTGCTCGCCGCCATCACGGCGCCGGTGTTGCCCGCGGAAATGAACGCGTCCGCCTCGCCCCGCTTCTGCAGCCCCAACCCGACGGCGATGGAGGATTTGGGCTTGCCGCGCACGGCCGCGAGCGGCTTCTCGGCCATCCCGACCACTTCCGGCGCGTCCACAATGGGGATCCGGTCAGGTGGCTGCCCGTGTCGGGCGAGCGACTCTTCGATGTCAGCGCGCCGGCCCACCAGGAGCACCTGGATAGACCACGGCGGGTGTTCCGCCAGCGCCTGGAGCGAGCCCTCGACCTCGACATCGGGGGCGTTGTCTCCTCCCATGGCGTCCAGCGCGATGCGAATCACGCCGTAACGTCCTCGACCTCCACCTCTTTCTTGCCGGCGTAGTACCCGCAGCTGGGGCACACTCGGTGGGGACGCCGCGGGTCGCCGCAGCGGGGGCAGGGCTGTACGGCCACAGCAGCGGCCCGATAGTGAGTGCGGCGCTTGCGCTTCTTGCTCTTTGACGTTCGTCGCTTGGGAACAGCCATCGGTTACCTCTCGTCGGGGGGCAGCGCGGATCGCAGTGCCTCCAGAGCCGCCCAGCGCGCTTCCGGCTCCGGGGCGCACGAGCACGGCCCCGAGTTCAGGTCCTTGCCACAGCGCGGGCAGAGCCCGCGGCAGTCGTCCCGGCACACGGCGAACTCCGGGACCGCGAGTATCAGTTCTTCCCGAATCGGCTCGCCGAGGTCAACGGCGGTCGTGCGCGCGGGAATGACGCGCGCCGAAGGATCGTCGCTGTCCGCATGTTCGGTAAACAAGACATCGAGCGGCGCCTCGACCGCCACGGTGATGTCTTTCAGGCATCGGCGACAGCTAGCCGCGATGCTCGTTACCAGTCGCGCCGACCAATAGAACTGTCCCGGCCCGGCCGCCGACAGGCGCCCGCTGACCCGGACGGGCTCGGCCAGGGCAAAGCCGACGTCGTGCAGGGCCGGGTCGTCCGGCTTGACTGTGGCCGTGGTCTCAACGGGACCGCGGTCGAGCGCGCGCAGGTCGACGCGCAACATAGCCTGTAAGGTTAGTCGTGGCACGCACTTCGGTCAAACGGCGATCTGGGTTCAAGATCGGCACGCTAGCGACCGAGCACCACGTCTATACCATGGAGTATCTGGGCGACCGGCTTGGGGCCGAGCCGCCCGACGCGCTCATCGAGGAAGGACCGGTCGATCGTGATGATCTGCGGCGCATTCGCCACGGAGTCCCGCGGGAGGCCCGTGGCCCTGGCGGGAACAAGGACGTTCCCCGGTGCATCTGCCCACGCGAGATTGCTCGTGAGCGGGACGCAAACGACTGTCGCGAGACGACTCCGATTCAGGTGGTTCCCCTGCACCACCACGACCGGGCGCCGGAAGCCCGGGCCTGACCCCGCGGCTTCTGGCAGCTCCGCCCACCACACATCGCCTTGCGCGACCTCTACCACTCGATACGCTCAAGCGTGCGGCGGGCCCCGGCGCTCACGAAGGGATCCGGTGGCGGCCCACCGAGGGCGTCCACCACACGGTTCATGGTCTCTGTGACCTCGTCCGGCGTGTGCCGCGCCAGGTACTCGGCTAGCGCTTCCGCGTACAGCCGGCTGCGAGTCTTCCCCATCCGCTTGGCATGCCGTTCCGCTGCGCGAAACACGTCATCCGGTAGAGAGATTGCTGTCTTCATACCAATAGTATAACCGTGAACGGACCAGGCTACAACGTCGCCTGGCGCATGGCTCGCGTCGTTCGCGCCGCTGCGCGACATGTTGCTGCAGAGGCGATAACGCGCGCCTAACCATCTAGCTTACGCAACTCCGCCTCTGGAAAGAAGAACGCCACTTCGCGCACCGCGTTTTCCGGCGAGTCCGAGGCGTGTATGGCGTTCCGCTCCTTCGACTCGGCGTAGAGCCGGCGAACGGTCCCCGGAGCGGCCTGGGCCGGATCCGTCGCCCCGATCACGTCGCGGAGATACGCCACCGCGTCCGGATGCTCGAGCACCATCGTCAAGCACGGCCCGGACGTCATGAAGGCGACGAGGGGCGCGTAGAATGGGCGCTCGCGGTGCACCTCGTAGAAGGCCTCCGCCTCGACCCGCGACAACCGCACCAGTCGGGCCGCCCGCACCTTGAAGCCCTTCTGTTCGAGCACCGAAAGAACCTGCCCGGTCTTTCCCGCGCCCACGGCGTCGGGTTTGATGATCGCCAGGGTTTGCATCACTAGGGTCCGCAGATTCGGGTGACGATATCGCTTCGGGAGATCACACCTACCAGCACGCCGTCGCGTACGACCGGGAAGCGGTCGCGATCGCGCGACACCATGACACTCGCCGCCTCGGCGAGCGACTGATCCTCGGACAAACACAGCACACTACGGTCCATCACGTCCCGCACGAGCGGTGAGCCGCCCAGCCTGCCGGGCCTGGGTGGAGCAACGAACTCACCTGTCGTCACGCGCTTGACGTACTTCGGCATCAGGACGCGCAGCAGATCCCGATGGCCCAGGATCCCGAGCACCTCGTTGTTCTCCGACACGACCGGCACCGCCGTGAGTCCCCGCCGCACCAGCAGCGCGGCCGCCTCGTCCACTGTCGCCTCGGGTCGCAGCGTCTGCACGTCGCGCGTCATGAAGTCCCGCACCATGAGCTCACCGGTGAGCGCCACGTCCGCCTACTCCGGGCTCGCGAGCACATCCGCGGGCTTCTGTGCGGCAAGCAAAGCGCTCACCGTGTCTCGCCGCCCCAGCGCGCGCCCCACGGCGCTCACCACCTGGAGGTAGGCCGACGCCTCCTTCGGGGGCGCCAGCACGAGCACGACGACCCGGACGCCTTTGGTGCCACCGGCCTTGCGTGGCACCGGCTTCGGCGCCACGCCGAGGGCCACCGTGAGGCGGCTCACCGCGTCCGTCCGCAGCTGGATCATGCACCCCTGACTGCCGACCGGCACGATCTCTCTCGGCCGTATCTCGCCCACCAGGCGGCGCAAGCTATCGGCGTCCCGGGCCCGGTCGCTCGCGATCACGGCCTCCGCAAGCCGTCGCGCGGCGTCCGCCAGAGTCGGACTGTCGAGCGGGGCCACGACCCGCTCTACCGCCAACAGCTCGACCAGCTTCACCGGTTCAACAACGCTCCCGCAGGAGGGGAACCACGTCGGCCGGCCGGGACATCACCGCGATCCCGGCGTCGCGGAAGGCCGTCATCTTCTCCTCCGCCGTGCCGCTCGATCCTGAAATGATCGCTCCCGCGTGTCCCATGCGCCGGCCAGGCGGCGCCGTCTGCCCGGCGATGAACCCAACCACGGGCTTGGTCACGCGCTCTCGAACGTAACGCGCGGCGTTCTGCTCGTCCGTGCCACCGATTTCTCCGATCACCACGATGGCCTCGGTCGCGGGATCCGCCTGAAACGCTTCCAGGCAATCAATGAAGTTCGTGCCGATAATCGGGTCCCCACCGATCCCGACGCACGTCGACTGACCGAGGCCCGCCCCGCTCAGCTGGTGGATGATCTCGTACGTCAGCGTTCCGCTGCGGGAGACGACGCCGATCGGCCCGGGCTGGCAGATCTGGCCCGGGATGATCCCCACCTTGCACTGTCCCGGTGAGATGGCGCCGGGGCAATTGGGTCCGATGAGCCGCGCTCCACGCTCGCGCAGGTACGGCATGGCTCGGATCATGTCCAGGACCGGTATGCCCTCCGTGATGCAGACGATGAGCTTCAATCCGGCATCGGCGGCTTCGTAGACGGCGTCGGCCGCGTACCCGGCCGGTACGTAGATCACGGATGCGTTGGCGCCGGTGGCAGCCACGGCTTCCGCCACGGTATTGAAGACGGGCACGCGAGTCTCGAATGCCTGCCCGCCCTTGCCCGGCGTCACGCCCGCCACCACGGCTGTCCCGTACTCGAGCATCTGGCGCGTGTGAAACGAACCGTCGCGGCCCGTGATGCCCTGCACCACCAGGCGCGTGTCGCGGTCGATGAAGATGCTCACGCCGCCTCCCGCGCCAGCCGGACGGCCTGCTCGACGGCCTGGTCCATGTCGGTGAGCGCCGAGAATCCGGCGCCCTTCAAGATGTCCACGGCGAGCGCTTCGTTCGTTCCAGTGAGGCGAATCACGAGCGGGCGGTCGAGCGTGATCTGTCGCGTGGCGGCCACGATGCCGTTCGCCACATCATCACAGCGCGTGATCCCGCCGAAGATGTTGAACAGGATGCTGCGCACGTTGGGGTCCGCGGTGATGATGCTCAGCGCGTCCACCACTTTCTGCGGATTGCTGCTCCCCCCGATGTCCAGGAAGTTCGCCGGCTGGCCGCCGTAGTATTTCACCAGGTCCATCGTGGCCATGGCGAGGCCCGCCCCGTTCACACAGCAGCCCACGTTGCCGTCCAGCTGGATGTAGGACAGCCCCGCGGCGCGGGCCCGCACCTCCGCCGGAAGCTCCGCCTCGGCGTCGCGCAGCGCCGCGATGTCAGGCCGGCGATCCAGCTCGTTGTCATCCACCACGAGCTTGGCGTCGAGCGCCACCACCGTACCGTCCGGCGTCGTAATGAGCGGGTTGATCTCCACCAGCGACGCCCCCACGCCCCCGAACACCTGATACAACTGTCGCATGATGGCGGCCGCCTGGCGCGCGCGCGCCAGATCCGGGTACAGACGGAACCCGAGGCCCAGCGCCTGGTGCGGCAGCAGGCCGTGACGAGCGTCCACGCGGGCGCGGAAGATCTTCTCGGGCGTCTTCGCCGCCACTTCTTCGATGTCAATGCCCCCGGCCGGGCTCACCATCACCACCGGCGATTGCGTGCCGCGGTCCACGATGATCCCGACGTAACTCTCGGAAGCGATCTCCGCAGCCGGAGCGACGAGGACCTTCTGTACCACGAGCCCCTTGATCCGCATACCAAGGATGCCTTGCGCGGTCGTCCGGGCTTCGGCAGGGCCTTTGGCCAGCTTCACACCGCCGGCCTTTCCTCGCCCCCCCGCGTGGACCTGCGCCTTGACGACAACCGCGCCGCCCAGGCGTCGCGCGATCGCTTCGGCGTCCTCGGGCGACTCCGCCACCTCGGCCGCCGGCACGGGAATGCCGGCGTCCTTGAGCAACGCCCGCGCCTGGTATTCGTGTAGGTTCACGTGGAACTCCCGACGATCGTCGTCCCGGTTTCCCCTCGAAGCGCGGCGGGCCCCTGCGACAAGTGCGCGATCACCGCGCGCTCTCCGCCCTCGCGCACGAACTGCACGGCCGCCTCGACCTTGGGCCGCATTCCTTCCCCCAGCGTGCCGTCCGCCAGCAGCCGGGCTGCCGCGGCCAGATCGAGCCGGGCTATCCGCGCGGCGGCGTCGCTTCCCCAATCCCGATACACACCGTCCACATCCGTGAGCAACAGCAACGTGTCGGCGCCGAGCCGCGCGGCCAGGATCGCCGCCACCCGGTCTTTATCCACCACCGCGTCCACGCCCTCCCATCCCAGTGCGGGATCGTGGTACACCGGCGGGCCGCCGCCACCGGCCGCCACTACGATCTTGCCCTCCTCCACGAGCCGCTTCACTTCACCTGCCTCCACGATATCGCGCGGCGGCGGCGTCAGCGCGAGCCGTCGCCAACGCCCCGCCGCGTCCGGCCCGACGGCCACTCCACGCGCGCGCAGCCGATCCCGCTGCGCCGGCTCCAGCGCGTGACCGATGGGCTTCTCGGGCCGCGCCCCGGCGAGCGCCGCGCGATCCACGACCGTTTGCGTGATGATCGTCAGCACGTCCCGCGCGATCCCGGCGCGCCGCAACGCGTTCTGCAGGGACTGCTGAATCATGTACCCGATCCAGCCGGCCGTGGCCGCGACGAGCACCCCAAGCGGGAGCGGCTCGACGTGTTCCGCCGCGCGCTCGTTGCGGTCCAGCTCATCACCGACCTGCGGCCCGTTCCCGTGCACGATGGCGATGCGCCACCCTTCCGCCGCGAGCTCGACGACCGCGCCAAGCGATTCCCGCGTGTGGCGGAACTGATCGGCGATGCCCACACGCCGGCCCGGTGGCGCCAACGCGTTGCCTCCGAGGGCGACGACGACCGTGGCAGGGGCAGGTGACACGCGGGCCTGCAACGTAGCCGCGCTACGGCGTGGTGTCACGCGGCGCGCCCAGCACACGCGCCAGTTCCTGCCACGCCCGCCCAAACTCCGCCCAGTCCCCCGCACGCCGGGCCTGGTCCATGCGCGCGAACCACCGCCGCGCCTCGCGCCATTGGGCGGAGGCGGCGGGTGGCGCGCCGAGCGCCGCCTGCAGCCGCGCGATTGCCTCCTCCAGCGTGCTGCCCCGCCCGCCCACACCACCCACGTCGATCATCACCTGGGCAAGCCGAGGCAGATCGTTCCCGTTCGGCGTGCCCGCGAACAGCGGGATAACGGTGACGAGCCCTTCCGGAAACGCCAGCGTCCGCGGGCGTCCCCGCACCCAGCCCGGCGTGGGGTCCTGATTCATCACCGCGGGCGCGCGCACCCGCACCACGTGCAGGCGCGGCGTTCCGCTCTCCACCACGCCGTCGATCACGGCCTCGACCGCGCCGGACTCGCCGACTGCCACGGCCCGCAGCACGACCGCGCTCGGCGGCCCGCCAATGGCCGCGGCGGGCAGCCACATGGGCCGCGCGCTCGCGCTGGCCGTCGGCCCCACTGTCCCCCGTCTAACCAGATCCGGCAGCCCCTGAGCGCCGCCCGCAAGGAGCAGCGGAAGCTGGACCTCGAACAGCTCCTCCGGATACCTCGCGTGCGACAGCACGTCCGGCGGCAGGCGCGTGAGGGGTTGGACGATATCCGGCGCGAGCTCCGCCCAGGCCGCGCTCAGCGGATCGGGCGCCGGGAGCAGGTACACTGCCGTGGCACCGTCGTGGGCATCCACGGTCCCCAGGAACCCGGACCGGACCGCGCGCACGCGCCGGCTGCCGAACTCCGTCGCCACCGACAGCGGAAACGCGACGGAGGTCACATAACCCGGCGCGAGCCACACGACCCGGCCGTCGAGGATTGCGGGATAGGGAGCGCCGAATCGGGCGAACGGCGCCAGGCGCTCCAGCCGTTGCACCACGCCGCGAGGCCAGAGCAACGTGCTGCCCGGTGAAACGGCACCGGCGGAGAGCATTTGGGGACTCTGCAGGGCCCACGCCAGCGCCAGCCGCCGCCAGGCGCCGCGTACGCGAATGCCCGCCACGGGCGCGGTGCCCGAATCGAGCACGGCGAACGTCTCGGCCGCGGGGCTGAACGCGATCCGGTCGCTCTTGAGCGCCAGACTCCGGAGCAGCGTTGCGGAGGATTCGGGCCGGGCCAGGTCCGGGATGTAGTGCGGCAGCCCGGTTTCCGACGCGGCCCCCGCCAGGACAGCGACGGCACCCGTGCCAAACGCGCGCGGCTCCGCGTGCGCGTCGCGCCACGTCAAGTCCGGATCGGCCTCGCGCGCCGCCAGCAAGTCCCGCTCGTGCACGGCGACAAAGGCCGGCACATGACCCGCTTCCGCGCTCCAATACACGCCGAGCGCGGGAGCCGTCCAGCGCTCATGAGACGAATCCGCTCCGGTGCCCGCGAAGATCGCCTGGAGCATGGGCGGGTCCCACACGGGGATCATCGCGATTTCACGACTGTGGCGTGTGATCAATTCGGGATCCGGCGACGGAACGGGAGCGACGACGGCTTCAACAGCCGTCGCGCCGAACGCGTGCCCCAACATGTCCCGTTGCGCCGCGATGAGATCGGCCCGCGCCCGCTGATCAGGAGAGCGGGCCGCCGCGGCGAACCCCGGCACCACATACGTACCCACGACGGCGACGGCCGCGAGCACGACCCACGGAACGCCCGCTACCGCGGCGCGCCCCAGCCGCACCCACACCAGAGACGTAATGCCGGCCGCGAGCGCGAGGCCCGAAAGCAGCGCCGCCACGGGGAGCCGCACCTCCAGCAGCAC
>JACQHC010000015.1 GCA_016199245.1 Gemmatimonadota bacterium
GGGCGCCGCCTGCGGCTCGACGCGTCCCCGCGCCGCATCGTCTCCCTCTCGCCCGCCACCACCGAGTTGCTGTTCGACCTCGGCGCCGGCGACCGCGTGGTGGGGCGAACCCGCTGGTGCGAGGACCCACCCGCCGCCCTGGCCGTGCCCAGCGTGGGCGACGGTTTCGCCCCTAACGTGGAGGCCATCCTCGCCCGAGAGCCGGATCTCGTGGTGTTCTATCACACGCCGTCAAACGCCGCCGCCGTTGCGCGACTGGAAGCCATGGGCATCGCCACGGTGAGCCTCCGAATCGATCGCATCGCGGACTTCGAGCGCGCCGCCCGGCTGCTCGGCAGGGTGCTTCGTGTCGAAGCCCGCGCCGACTCCCTCGTGGCCGCGCTGAACGCAGGACTGGACTCGGTGAGCCAGGCCGCGCATGCCGCCGATGCCGCTCATGCGGCAGCACCGGTCATCGCCGTCATCGCCTGGGACAACCCCCCGATCGTCATCGGCTCGACGAGCTTCCTGAGTGAGATCGTAACGCTGGCAGGCGGCCGCAACGCGTTCGACGACGTGGAGCAACCGTCCCTCACGGTCAGTGTCGAGACAATCGCGGCGCGCGATCCGGATCTCTTGCTGGTACACACCGACGACTCACTGCCCGCGTTCCTGGCGCGCCCCGAGTGGCAGGTGGTTGGCGCGGTGCGGCAACGGCGACTCGCGAGAGTGCACGGCACCGAGTTCAGCCACCCGTCGTTTCGAGTGGTACGGGCGGTGGCGCACCTACGGGGCTTGTTGACTGACACGGCGAAAGAGGGCGATCGGGGGCGATCGAGAGGCGACGAAGGGCGATGACAGTCGACGGAGGCCGACGGTGAAGGAGAGTGGCGGAGGCGTTGTGCGCTGGGCCGGGCTTGGCGTTGCGGTCGTCGCCACCGCGGTGGTGGCGCTGTTCGTTGGCCCGGCTGACCTCCCCCCGGCCGCCGTGTGGCGCGGGCTCACGGGTGACGCCGATCCAACCGTCACGGCCATCGTGCGGGATCTCCGGCTGCCACGGGTCCTGCTCGCCTTCCTCGTCGGGGGCACTCTCGCCGCGTGTGGAGCGGTGCTCCAGGCTCTCGTTCGCAATCCGCTGGCGGATCCATATCTGCTCGGCCTCTCCGGTGGTGCCGGCCTGGGAGCAGTGCTGGCTATCGCGCTTGGACTTGGTGGCGCGTGGAGCGTTCCACTCGTGGCGCTGCTGGGTGCCGTTATCGCGGTGATCATCGTGTACCGCCTCGCGATCGTAGCCGGGAACGTGCTCGATACCCGTGTGCTCCTCCTCGCGGGGGTGGTGGTCGGGGCGTTCGGCATCGCGCTCATGGGCGCGGTGATGGCGCTGTCACCAGCCGCTGAGATACGCAACACGCTCTTGTGGATCCTCGGGAGTTTCAGCGGGGCGTCGTGGCAGTCCGTGTCGGTGTTCGGCGTCTACGCAGTGGCGCCGCTGGGCGTGCTCTTCCTGCTCAACCGGTCGATCGACCTGCTGTCGCTGGGCGAAGAGCCGGCGCAGTTCCTGGGCGCGGACGTGGAAGCGCTGAAGCGCCTGCTCTACGGCATGGCGTCGGCGCTGACTGCGGCGTCGGTGGCCGTGTCCGGCATCATCGGCTTCGTGGGGTTGGTCGTGCCGCACGGAATTCGCCTGGCCTGGGGCCACACGCACCGAACGCTGCTGCCGGCCGCGTTCTTACTGGGCGGCGTCCTCATGGTGCTGGCGGACGCCGTGGCGCGGAGCGCGTTCGCGCCGCTCGAGCTGCCCGTGGGCGTCGTCACCGCGCTGATCGGCGTGCCGGCGTTCCTGTTTCTGGTGCGACGATGGACCAGCTGATCTTCGCCGCGGAACGCGCGACGTATCGGTTCGCTGGACACGATCGCGACGTCTTACGCGCAGTGGACTTCACCGCACGCGAGAGTGAGCTGGTGGCGCTCGTGGGCCCAAACGGCAGCGGCAAGACCACGCTGCTCAGGTTGCTGCTTGGTGCCCTCCGTCCGACCGCCGGATCCGTCCGCATCCTGGGCAGGCCGGCGGCGGAGTGGAACCGCCGGGCGCTTGCGCGGCTCGCGGGCGTCGTGGTGCAGCGGGAGGAGCCCGCGTTTCCGCTCTCGGTCCACGAGGCTGTGCGGATGGGCCGCTACGCTCACCTCGGCTCGCTGGGCGCGTTTCGCGCGGCGGACCACGATGCCGTGCGGCGGGCCCTGGCGCGCTGCGACGTCGAGCCCCTGGCGAACCGATGGGTCGGCACGCTGTCAGGCGGAGAGTGGCAACGAGTGCGAGTGGCGCGCGCCCTCGCGCAGGAGCCGCGTGCGCTCGTGCTGGACGAGCCTACGGCCAATCTGGACATCCGTCATGAAATGGAAGTGTTCGAGCTGGTTGCCGAGCTGGTGCACAGCGACGGCCTAGCCGCCGTCGTCGTCTCGCACCACGTGAACCTCGCGGCGCGCTACGCGGATCGGATCGTGGTGTTGGAGGCGGGCGAAGTTCGCGCCGCCGGGCGACCGGTGGATGTGCTCACCAAGGACGTGCTGGAACAGGTGTTCGACTGGCCGGTGGATGTCCTCGCCTGGCGCGGCGTGCCGCAATTCATACCACTGAAAAGGAGCGATCAGCCATGAAGGAACCAGCGGTTAGGAACCAGGAACAAGCACAGGGAGTAGGTCATATGCGCGAGTTTCGTCATGCTCTTGGTCATGTCGCCCATGCCGTTCGTACCGCTCATGCCGTAGCTCCAATCATTGTCTTCACTGCCTTTACTGCCCTTGCTCCGTCTGCCGCCCCTGCCGCCCCTGCCACCTCTGCCACCCAGGACACCTTCCGGCTGCCAGAGGTCGTCGTTACGGCCACGCGACTTCCAACCCCACGCGCGTCAGTCGCGGCCTCGGTGACGGTGCTGTCGGGCGAGGAGCTGGAGCGGCGGGGGATCCGTCAGGTAATCGATGCGCTCCGCACCGTAGCGGGCGTCAGCATTGCGCAGGTGGGCTCGACAGGGGGCATCGCCTCCATCTTCCTGCGCGGTGGTGAGAGCGATTACACCACGGTGCTGGTAGACGGCGTGCCGTTCAACCAGCCGGGAGGGGCCGTGGACCTCGCGTCTCTCACCACGGACAACGTGGAGCGTATTGAAGTCCTGCGTGGTCCCGCCAGTGTGTTATACGGCTCGGACGCGATTGCCGGCGTCGTGCAAATCTTCACGCGCCGGGGACGCGGCGCGCCCCGGACCGAGATCGGCTTTCGCGCCGGTGTCTTTGGCAGCGTTCGCCCAGGTCCGTCCGGGCCCGTGCGGGGCGAGGCGACGAACGCCGCGCTGGAGTGGCAGGCGCGGGTGTCCGGGGGCAGCGACCAGGTGCGCTACGCCTTCGGGTTGTCCCGCATCGCCACCGAGGGGCTCTATACGACGGACGGTGCGAGGCCGTTCGACAACGACTATCGCAACACCGTCCTGAATGTCCAGGTGCGCGCTGTCCCGGACGCTCGCACCGACGCCGTGCTGAGCGTTCGCTACGGGGACGATACCTATCACTTCCCGACGGACGGCGGCGGGCAGCTCGTGGATCGGAACGCAGTTCAGAGTCAGCGGAGCACGGCGCTCAGCCTCGACCTCGGGCGGTTTGTGACCGACCGGGTCGAGGCGCGCCTGCTCCTGGCGGGCCATGTCACCGACGGTGGGGTGGACGACCAGCCGGACGACGCCACCGACACGCTGGGGTTCTACGGTTCCGAGAGCCATGCCACCATCGAACGCCGCCGCGCCGACGGGCGCGTGATTACGCACCTGCCGGCCGGCACGGCGGTGGTCCTGGGCGCCCAGCTCGAGGATCAGCGGCAGCGGGGGTTCAGCCTGTTCCTCTCCCAATTCGGTCTGAGTTCGGCGGATGACGATCACCGGCGAAGGAGCCGCGCGTATTACGCACAGGTCCAGAGCGATGCCCTGGGCCCGTTTGCCCTCAACGCAGGCGTGCGGTTGGAGGACAACGAAACCTTCGGCACTCACTGGACCGCGCGCGGCGGGCTCGTGTACCGTCTGGTCGGCGGTCTCCGGGTGCGCGCCGTGGGCGGTACGGGGTTCAAGGAACCGACGTTCTTCGAGAACTTCGCCACCGGTTTCGCGCGCGGGAATCCTGCGCTCCGGCCCGAGCGGTCGGTGAGCGCGGAAGTCGGCCTCGACCATACGATCGCCGGCGGGAACGGCGCTGTCGCGGTGACGGCGTTTGCGCAACGATTCCGCGATTTGATCCAATACACGTTCAGTCCGCCGGCGCCAACCGATCCGAACTTCTTCAACGTCGCCGTCGCGGACGCGTCGGGCGTGGAGCTCGAGGGGCGGCTCGCTGCGACTTCAACGGTCACGATGAACGCCGGTTACACCTATCTCCATACCGAGGTGGTTGACGGCGGCCTCGACACGGGACCGTGCGGCACCTTCACCCCTGGGGAACGACTACTGCGCCGGCCAACGCACTCGGGATCAGTGGGGCTGGACCTGCGGCCTGCGTCCCGCGTGGGCGTGCGCGCCCTGGCCCGGTACGTCGGCGAGCGGGACGACTGCGACTTCGGCGGCTTCCCGGCAGCACCGGTCGTCCTCGAGTCCTACACGACCGTCGATCTCGCGGCCGAGTTGGACGTCGTGCGCACGAGTCCGCGGGCGACGCTGACGGTGCGCGGGGAGAATATCTTCGGCGCCGATGTTCGGGATGCGTTCAATTTCCCGGCGCGGGGGGAAACGCTGTGGGTGGGAGTCCGCGTCGGTCACAAGTAATGCGGGCGATCGCAGGCGATGACAGGAGATCGCGGGCGATGTACGCTCCGGTTTCGTCATCGCCCGTCATCGCCCGTCATCGCCCGTCATCGCCCGTCATCGCCCGTCATCGCCCGTCATCGCCCGTCATCGCCTATTTTCCAGCTATGCCCCCCACCTCCTCTCCGGCAGTCATTCTCCATGCCTTCAAGTACGGCGAGACGTCGAAGATCGTGCGTCTGGCGACGCCCGGGCACGGCGTGGTCAGCGCGATCGCCAAGGGAGCCATGCGGCCCAAGAGCCCGTTCGGCGCCCGCCTGCAGGTGTTGACGTGTGGGACGGCCCAGCTCTACCTCAAGCACAACCGCGAGCTGCAGACGCTCGCCGGATTCGAAGTCGCCACCGAGTGGACGGCGCTGGGCCACGACGTCTCGCGGTTCGCGGCGGCCGCCGTCCTGGCCGAGCTGGTGCTCCGCTGTTCGCCTGCCGAACCAATGCCTGCCGTCTATGACGTGCTCTCAACCGGCCTCGATCGCGTCGCCAGCGTAGAGAATGAGCGGCTGAGGCCGGCCGCGCTCGCGGCGGTGTGGGGCCTGGTCGCCACGCTCGGCTTCGCCCCCGCCCTGGGCGCCTGTGCGCAAGACGGCCAGCCGCTCGGTCCGGGCCCATCGGCGTTCTCCGTGGCGCAGGGCGGGCTCGTGTGCCAGCGCTGCGCGCGGGGCACGCGCAAGCGACTGCCTGCGGAGGACCGCACGGCGCTCGAGCGTTTCGTGGACGGCGACGATGCACTCGACCCGCCGCTCAC
>JACQHC010000149.1 GCA_016199245.1 Gemmatimonadota bacterium
CGCAAGCGGGGGATTCAGGTGGAGGAGACTGAGTCCTCCGGCGAGTAGATCTGCGGTTGTACGATGCCGTCATGCCGTCGTGCCGTCCTGCCGCCCCTGCCGTCAATACGTCCACCTCGTGAGCGCTTGCGCGACCACGCCATCCGGCCCCGTGCCAAGCGTCAAGCCCAGGATGCCGGCCCGACCGAATTGCATGACGGTGCCCGCGCCACCTCCCACCTTCAGGGCCTGCGTGGTGAGAGTGAACTGCTCGGCCATGAACACCCTACCTGCGTCGAGAAACCCGACCAGCGTGACTCGGGCGAGCGTGGGAACAGCGAAGACGTCGTAGCGCGCGTCCAGGTTCACGAGCAGCTTGTCAGGGCCGAGCAGACGGTTCTCAGGCAGTCCACGGTGGGACTCGCCTCCGCCCAGACCCGTAAACGGCCGGTCGCTCGTATCCACCGTGAAGTATGTGCCGAGAGGCGGCGTGCCCCACATGCGCTGCCCGAGAAAGCGGCCGGCGATTACGAGGCGTTGCCCCAGCGGCACGTAGCCGGAGGCGCTCATCACCGCCCGGGTGTACGTCACGTCGCCCGCCACTCGTGAGTCTGCGCGCCCCACGATCACCTCGACGAGCCCGCCGCGGCGGGGCGCCGCTTCATTGTCGCGCGCGTCGAAGACGAGGCCGACTCTGCCGGACACGTCCCCCACCGCGCGGCTGATGGCCGGGTCCAGGCCGGCGGTGCGATCCCGCGCGAGCTGCGTTACGCCAGCCAGTGTGTCCAGGCGCCAGCGCTCCGCGTGAAGTCCGGCTAATAGACGCACGTGTCCGGCCAGATGGCGCTGCACCTCGCCGCGCGCCAGGTAACGGGTGATCCGCGCGCGGTAAAAGTCCGGCTGTGCCGCCGTCTCGTTGGCCTGGTCGAACACGCTGGCGTTGCCGATCCCGAAGTAGTTCTCGTGGGCCCGTCGCTTGGCGTTAACGGTCAGCGCGAAGCGCCAGCCGGGCGCGAAGTGAGGCAGGCGGGCTTCCAGCACCAGGTCCCGGCTCCCCCGCGTGGAGACCTCCCCGGATGCCGAAAGCGACGCCCGGTAGGACTCGGGCCGATCGAAGTCGGAAAAGGACAGCGGGGAGATCACCGCGACATATCCCCCCGCGACCAGCCCCTCCCGCCCCGTGTAGAACACCTTGGGATACGCCACGTCGGTCCACGTGGCTCCGGGCGCGATATCCACGCTCGTCGTGTCCTGCGCCCATGCCGACGCTGCGGCAAGGGCCAGGAGCCCGGCGGCGCCGAGCGTCCTCACGCGCGCCGGTCGTAGAGCACGGCGCAGTCGTGCAACGCGGCCGTCTGGCCGTCAAACGCCGCGTACGTCGGTGGGCCGTCCCGTCCGGGGAACAGCGAGGCGGATCCGAACTCGCCATTCTTGTTAATCGCGTAGAAGTTGAGCGAGAACGTGGGCCGACCCCGCTCATCGAGCAGGCGCTGCTCCGTCATGGCCACGACGCGTTTCAGGGTCTCCAGACAGGCGTCCGTCGGCTTCATCCCACGCCGCATGAACTCCACGGTGAGAAACCCGCCGCACACCTTGATATTCGATTCGCCGCGGCCTGTGGAGCCCGCGGCCCCCACGTCGGGGTCCGTGTACTGCCCGGCGCCAATGATCGGCGAGTCGCCCACGCGTCCGGGGATCTTCCAGGCGAGCCCGCTCGTGGTGGTCACCGACGACACCTCGCCTTTCGCGTTCACCACGTTGCAGTTGATCGTGCCGGTCGGGCGCGCGACCATCTGCTCGGTGTCCGCCACCGGGAGCCAATCGTCGGCCGTCCCGCGGTTGGCGCGCCAGCGCAGCCATGCCTGTCTCGATTTCTCGGTGAGCAGGTCTTCTTCCTTGAACCCGTAGGACAGCGCGAACCGTTTGGCGCCCTCTCCCACCAGCAGGATGTGGTTGGTGTACAGCAACACGTACTGGGCCACGACACTCGGCGTCTTGATTCCTTCCAGGCAGGCCACGGCGCCGGCGCGGCGGCTGGGGCCGTGCATGCACGACGCGTCGAGCTGCACCACGCCTTCCTCGTTGGGCAGCCCGCCGTATCCCACGGACGTGTCCTCGGGGTCGAGCTCCTGGATCTTCACGCCCTCGACGGCGGCATCCAGCGTGTCCACGCCCTGCGCCAGCAGCTCGCCGACCTTGCCAACGGCACGGAGACCGTTGCCTGAGGCCACGGCGGCATTCCGGCCCGCGGGCCGGATGTGGACGGCGGGCGCCTCGATTCCGCGCGCGGGCGTGACGGCCAATACGGCGCCGGCAGCGACGCCGGTGGCGGTGCCTACGAATTCACGGCGAGTGAGGGAATCGGCGGACATGGGAACCTCCGGTGCGGTCGAGTGGCGAGTTAACGAGCGTGGTCGGTAAAGTCAAACCTGTGAGCGTCGACCGTCTCTTGATTCACTCGTCTCTCGGCTCTACGTTCCCGCCGCATGATCGGGCCGCCGCCTGAGGTTTCCGTGGTGTTGCCCGTCCACAACGAGCGGGACAACCTCGCGCCCCTTCTCGAGGAGATTGCCGTCGTCCTGCGCGACATGCCGCACGAGATTATCGCGGTGGACGACGCGTCGTCCGACGGATCGCTTGATGAGCTCGAGCGGCTCCGCGCCCGTTCGCGGGCGCTCCGCGTCCTGCGGCTGGCAGGCCGCTCCGGCCAGAGCGCGGCCACCCTGGCGGGCTGCGACGCCGCGCGCGCCGCGATCGTCGTCACGCTGGACGCGGACGGCCAGAATGATCCCGCCGACATCCCGCGCCTGCTTGACGCACTCAGCGGCGACCCGGACCTCGCGGCGGCCGTGGGCTACCGCCCCGGCGCGCGCGAGACGGCCTGGCGGACCCTCCAGAACCGCATCGCGAACCGCGTGCGCGATTGGATCACCGGGGATCCGGTGCGGGATAGCGCCTGCGGGCTCAGGGCCGTACGCCGGTCCGCGCTGGCCACCGTGCCACGCTTCGACGGCATGCACCGCTTTCTGCCGACCCTGATCCGGCTCCGGGGGGGCCGTGTACTGGAGCTGCCAGTGGGCCTGCGCCCGCGGCGGTACGGGCGGAGCAAGTACGGCGTGTGGGAGCGCGCCACGCGCGGCGTGTGCGACGCGTTGGGCGTGCGGTGGCTCCTCCGGCGCCCCTTACCGTATTCGATCAGGGAGCTGGACTCGTGAGCGCCCGTCGGAAGCGGCTGGACCCCGCGATCTTCCACCTACCGGTCGAGCGCATGCGTGAGGGATACTACTCGGACAAGTACTTCGTGCGGGCGCGCGAAGTGCTGCTCGCCGATGACCACCACCCCCGCGTCCTGATGCAGGTGTTCGGCAAGGCCCACGCCTACCTCGGCGGCGTGGATGAGGCCATCGCCATCCTGAAGCTGTGCGCGTCGGACTGGAGCACACTCGAGGTGCGGGCGCTGTACGACGGGGACGAAGTCGCCCCGTGGGAAACCGTAATGACCATCGAAGGCCCGTATGACGCGTTTGCGCACCTCGAGACGCTCTACCTCGGTGTGCTGGCGCGGCGCACGCGCGTCGGCACGAACACCCGCCTCGTGGTGGAGGCGGCCCGGCCCAAGGAAGTGATGTTCTTCCCCGCCCGGCACGACCACTGGCTGGTCCAGACGGGGGATGGGTATGCCGCGCACATTGCCGGAGCGATCGGCGTGTCCACGGATGCGCAAGCCTCCTGGTGGGGCAGTGAAGGCGTCGGCACGGTGCCGCATGGCATCATCGCGGCGTACGACGGCGACACCGTGCTCGCCACCCAGAAGTTCGCGCAGTACATGCCGGCCCACGTCCGGCTCATTACGCTGGTGGACTTCGACAATGACTGCGTCGCCACCTCGCTCGCCATCGCCCGTGTGCTCGGCGAGCGGCTCTACGGCGTCCGGCTCGACACGTCCGAGACCCTGGTCGACAAGTCGGTGATTCCCCAGATGGGCCGGTTCCGCCCCACGGGCGTCAACCCGCAGCTGGTCTGGAACGTCCGGCGGGCGCTGGACGACGAGGGGTTCCAGAACGTCAAGATCGTGGTCTCCGGCGGCTTCACCGTGGAGAAGATCCGTCAGTTCGAGGAGGCCGGCGTCCCGGTGGATGCCTATGGAGTGGGGTCGTCGCTATTCGGAGGCCAGGGCCGGTTCGATTTCACCGCTGACGTCGTGCGGGTGGACGGCAAGCCGTGCGCCAAGGTGGGGCGGGAGTACCGGTCGAATCCGAGATTGGAGGTAGTAAACTAGGAGGCGAGGAGGGGCGAGGAGCGACGAGGGGTGGCGAGGAGGGTTGGAACAGCCCCACGCCCCTCGACTCTCCTCGCCCCTCCCCGCCCCTTGCAGTCGCAGCCCGCCGGCATATTATTCACGCCAATGCATAACAATACAGTCACCCCAGTGGCCGTGCTCGGCGCGTCCGGTTATGTCGGCCGCGAGCTGATTGGGCTGCTCGACGAGCACCCGGACGTCGGGGTCGCGTTCGCGACCTCGCAGACCGAACGCGACGTGCTGGGGCACCGGTCCGTTCCCCTGGAAGCCGCCGACGGCCGCTGGAGCGACGTGGGCATGGTGTTCAGCTGCCTGCCCCACGGCGTGTCGGCCCCCGTGGTCGAGCGGGCTCGCGTGGCGGGCGCGCGCGTGATCGATCTCTCGTCAGACTTGCGGCTGTCCGATCGCGCGGTGTACGGCCTCACCGAAGTCGCGAGACCGGCCCTGCCCGAGGCGGCGGTCGTGGCGAATCCCGGCTGCTACCCGACGGCCGCCTTGATTGCGCTCCTCCCGTTCGCGCGGGCGGGATTGATCGACACCACACGGCCGATCGTCATTAACGCCGCTTCCGGGGTGTCCGGGGCGGGCCGCAGCCCCAAGCGCGAGCTGCTGTTCGCCGAGGTCGCCGAGGACTTCCGGGCCTACGGCGTCGGGAACGTTCACCGGCACCTGCCCGAGATCACCGGGCACCTGACTCCGCTCACGGGACCTGCGGACATCGTGTTCACGCCGCACCTGCTGCCGGTCCGCAGAGGGATCCTCTCGACTGTACACGTGCCGGTGATGGAGCCGCTTGAGCGCGAGGCCGGCGAGCGCGTTCTGCTCGACGCCTACGCCGGTGAGCCGTGCATCCGCGTGATTCGGGGCGGCATCCCCTCGCTGCGCGACGTGGTCTATCGCAACCGCGTGGCGCTCGGTGTCACGCCGGTGCAGCACGTGAGCCGACCCATGCTCACCGTGGTGTCGGCCATCGACAATCTCGTGAAGGGGGCGGCCGGTCAGGCGATCCAGAACATGAACGTCATGCTGCGCCTGCCGGAAACACAGGGACTGCTATGCTAGGCGTGCGCGTGGTCAAAGTGGGCGGCGCCGAGCTCGACGACGCGGCGTGGCTTGGGCGGTTCGCCGCGGCGCTCGCGACCGCCCGGCCGGCGGTGGTCGTGCACGGCGGGGGACGGCGGATCTCGGCCTGGCAGGAGCGCCTGGGTCTCCGTGTCGAGAAGGTGAACGGGGTTCGCGTCACGACCGCCGACGTGGCCGATGTCGCGCACATGGTCCTGTGCGGTCCCACCCAGTCCGACGTGGTTCGCTCGCTCCGCGCGAGCGGCGTGGATGCCGTGGGGGTGGCCGGCGCCGAGGGGTACTTCACCGTCGAGCTGGTGGACGCGGCGCGCCTGGGTCGCGTGGGACGCGTGACGCGGGTCGACGTGGAGGGACTGCACCGGCTCCTTGCCGCGGGCTTCACGCCGGTGATCGCGCCGCCGTCCGTGGACGAGCGCGGCGAGGCCGTGAACGTCAATGCGGACGAGGCGGCGGCCACCGTGGCGCACGCCCTCGGCGCCGCGGAGCTGCTGTTCGTGTCGGACGTTGTGGGCGTGCTGCGCGATGGGCGACCGCTCTCCTCGGTCTCGACCGGCGACATTCCGCAGCTCGTCGCGCAGGGCGTCGTCACCGACGGCATGGTAGCGAAGCTGGAGGCTGCCGCCCGCTCGCGCGTCGCGCGCGTGCGGATCGGCGACATCCACGTGCTGATGGACCCGGACCGCGGGACGCTGATCGTGACGGAGGCCGTGGAGGCCGCTGCATGACCGTAATGAGCCAGTCCGCCGACGCGTTGTTGCCGGTGTACCGCCGGGCCGGCGCGTGCTTTACGCACGGGGACGGGTGCGAGTTGATCGCCGAGGACGGCACGCGCTATCTGGACTTCGTCGCCGGCATCGCGGTCAACCCGCTGGGCTACAACCATCCGGTACTGCGGGACGCCATTGCGCGCGCCGTCGAGACCGGCGTGCTTCACACGTCGAACTTCTACCGCACGGCGCCGGGTGAGGAATTCGCCGCGGCGCTGGTCGACCACTCCTTCGCGTCCCACGTGTTCTTCTGCAACAGCGGGGCGGAGGCGAACGAAGGGGCGTTCAAGTTCGCGCGCCGCGCCATGGGCCCGCGTCCTGACAAACGGGACATCGTCGCCCTGAGTGGCTCATTCCACGGACGGACGTTCGCCGCGCTGGCGGCGACGGATCGGCCGCAGTACCGGGAGCCGTTCGCGCCGCTGGTGCCGGGCATCACGATCGTCAATCCGTTCGACGACGTCGCGCTGGAGCGCGCCATCACGGCGCTGCGGACCGCGGCCGTGATCGTCGAGCCGGTGCAGGGCGAGGGTGGCGTCAACGTGCTGCCCCCCGCCGTGCTCCAGGACCTGCGGGAGCTGTGTAACGAGGCGGAGGCCGCGCTCATCTTCGACGAGATCCAATGCGGGTTGGGTCGTACCGGAACGTTGTTCGCCTACGAGCAGACGGGCGTGGTGCCGGACATGGTCACGCTCGCCAAGTCACTCGGTGCCGGCCTCCCCATGGGAGCGATCCTCATGAACGAGCGCGTTGCCGGCGCGGTACGCGCCGGTGACCACGGAACGACGTTTGGCGGCGGCCCGTTCGTAGCGACGGTGGCGCACGCCCAGTTCCAGGTGCTCGCCGATCCGGTGTTCCTGGCCGGCGTGCGGCAGCGCGGTGAGTGGACCGCGGCGCGCCTCGGGGAGCTCAAAGCTCGCCGTGCCCAGGTGACGGCCGTACGCGGCCTGGGGCTGATGTGGGGCATCGAGCTCGCCGAGCCCGTTCAACCGGTGATCGAGCGCGCGTTCGAGCACCGGCTCCTGGTCATCGCGGCGGGGCCGAACGTGATCCGCCTCCTGCCACCCCTGGTCATCTCGGAGTCCGAGCTGGAGCACGGCTTGAGCATTCTGGAGCAGTGTCTGTGACGGCGCTTCCCCTCCCGCAGCCCGCCGTGGCGGCACGACCGGCTCAGCAGGCGGACGTCTCCGCCATGGTCAGGATCATGGAGCCGTTCATCGCGACAGGGGACTTGCTGCCGCGCACGGCCGAGGACCTGCGCCGCGACATCGACCGTTATGTTGTGGCGACCGACGGCGGCGCCGTTGTGGGCATGGGCGCCCTCAAACCCTACTCCCCCTACCTGGCGGAGGTGATTGCCGTCGCCGTGCTCCCGTCCCACCAGGGAGGCGGAGTGGGCAAGCTCGTCGTCCAGCAGCTCGTCGAGCGAGCGCACCGATTCGGCATCCATGAGGTGTTCGCCCTCACACGCCGGCCGTTCTTCTTCCATCGCCTGGGCTTCCGCCCGGCGGACAAGTCGTTGTTCCCGCAGAAGGTGTGGCTGGACTGCGCTAGCTGCCCGCGCCAGGACGCGTGCGACGAAATCGCTGTGCACGTACCCGACGTGGCATCCTGGAGACTCCCCGCGTAGCTTTCGCCGGCTAGGAAACAGGCGTCGGCTCTCAGCAGTCAGCACTCAGCAGTCAGGGCGGTTCTGGCAGCTGAGTGCTGACTGCTGAGTTCTGAGGGACTCGATGCAGCACGACCCGTGGAGTCGCCGTATGTCCGGTATCATCTTCTGGGACGTTGACACGCAGTACGATTTCATGCGCGCCGACGGCAAGCTGTACGTGCCCGACGCCGAGCGCATCATCCCGAACTTGAAACGCCTGACCCTTGCCGCCCACCAGCGCGGCATCCGCATCGTGGCCAGCGCGGACGACCACGTGCCCGGTCATCGGGAGCTGTCGGATACCCCGGATTATCACGAGACATTCCCGCCGCATTGCATGCGAGGCACGCCGGGTCAGCGGAAGATCCCGGAGACGGCGCTCCAGCGGCCGCTCGTGATCGAGCCCGACCAGGCAGATCCGGCCGAGATCCGGCGCCGCGTGCGCGGGCACGACGGCGACATCCTGTTTCACAAGCACTGGTTCGATGTGTTCACCAACCCCAACGTGGAACCCGTGCTCGACGAGCTCGACCCCGAGCGCGTGGTGCTGTACGGCGTGGCGCTGGACGTGTGCGACCGGTACGCGATCGAGGGCCTCCTGGCCCGGCGCCCGCACACCCGCTTGACGGCGGTGACGGACGCCATGAAACCGATAGACGCCGCGGCGGCCGACCGCCTGCTCCGCGACTGGGCGGCTCGCGGCGTGACCCTCTCGACCACAGATCAGGTGCCGGCCCTCTTGGGCACGGCGCCGGCGAACCGCGAGGCGCAGCACGCATGACGGCTCCATCCTTCGGACAGTTCTTCTTGCCCGGCCCGACGGAGGTTCATCCAGACGTGCTCGCGGCGATGACGCGACCCATGGTCCCTCACCGCGGCAAGGACATGCGGGAACTGCTGGGGAACATTGCGGAGCCGCTGCGCCAGTTGTTCCGGACGCGCCGGCAGGTGGTGATCGGCACGTGCTCCGCCACGGGGTTCATGGAGGCGGCCGTGCGATGCGGTGTGCGTCACCGGATGTTGGCGCTGGTCGGCGGTGCCTTCGGTGAACGCTTCGCGGCGATCGGGGCGGCCTGCGGGCGCGACGTCATTCGGTTGAACGTGCCGCTCGGCGAGACGGTGGAGCCGGACATGCTGCGCGACGCGCTCCAACGGTCGGACGTGGACGCCGTCACCATTGTCCACTCGGAGACCGCCACTGGTGCGCTCGCGCCGCTGGAAGAGCTCGCCCGGGTGGTGCGCGAGTTCGGCGAGGTGATGCTGCTGGTGGACGCGGTCACATCCGCTGCGGGATCGCCCGTTGAGACGGATAGCTGGGGCCTGGATTTCACGCTGACGGGATCGCAGAAAGCGCTGGCATTGCCTCCCGGGCTGGCGCTCGGCGTCTGCTCGGCCCGCATGCTCGAGCGGGCGAAAACGGTGCCCGAACGCGGCGCGTATTTCGATCTGGTCACGTTCGACGAAGCGTTTTCGGAAGCGCAGCCAACCAACACGCCGGCGATCTCGCTGTTCTACGCGCTCGAGGCGCAGCTGCGGCGCATCGCGGCGGAAGGCGGGATCGAGGCGCGGTGGCGGCGCCACGACGAGATGCGCAAGACCGTCGAGTGCTGGGTGCAGGAGAGCGGCGCTCGGTGGGGGCTGTCCTTCCTTCCGGTGGACGGGCGGCGATCCTGGACCACCTCATGCCTCCGTGTATCGGAGGGCAAGAACGGGCGCGCCATCACGCAGGCGCTCGGCGCCCGGGGGTGGACGATCGGCTCGGGCTACGGGCCCCTGAAGGAATCCACGATTCGGATCGGACACATGGGAGACCACACGCCGGAAGGCGTGCGGCAGCTGCTCGAGGTGCTGGAGGAGGTGCTGGGTTGATGCATCGCGTCGTCGTGGCCGACAAGGTGGACGAAGGCGGGCTCGCTCTGCTCACGAAGTCGGAGGGAATCGAGGTCGTCAAGACCATCAAGGACAAGAAGCGGCTGCTCGAAGCGCTGCCGACCGCGCACGCGCTCCTGGTGCGTTCGGAGACGAAAGTGACCGCCGAGCTGCTGGCCCAGGCGTCCGAGCTTCGCGTGATCGGGCGGGCGGGAATCGGCGTGGACAACATCGATCTCGAAGCGGCCACGCAGCGGGGCATCGCCGTCCTCAACACGCCGGGCGGGAATACGATCAGCGCCGCCGAGCACACCGTGGGATTGCTGCTCGCGCTGGTCCGCAGGATCCCGTGGGCCGACCAGAGCATGCGCGCGGGCGCCTGGGATCGGCCGAAGTTCCAGGGAGTCGAGTTGTCCGGGAAGACGCTGGGTGTGGTGGGACTGGGCCGGATCGGCGCACACGTGGCCACGATTGCGCGGGCCTTCGGCATGCTGGTGGTGGCGCACGACCCGTTTCTGACCGAGGCGCGCGCGCTCGAGCTGCAGGTGCAGCTCCTGCCGCTGGATGACGTCCTGAAGCGGGCAGATGTCGTGACATTGCACCTGCCGCTCACGGACGAGACGCTCAATCTGATTGACCGCCGACGCCTCGGCCTGATGAAGAAGACCGGGGTGCTGATCAACGCCGCGCGCGGTGGTCTGGTGGACGAAGTCGCTCTGGCGGAGGCGCTGAAGGCCGAGAAGCTGGGCGGGGCCGCGATTGACGTGTTCGAGACCGAGCCGCTGCCGGCCGATTCCCCGCTGCGCCAGGCCGATCGCGTGATTCTCACACCCCATCTGGCCGCTGCGACGGCGGAGGCCCAGGAACGGGTTGGGCTCGAGATCTGCCGGCTGGTGCGCGACGCGCTGCTCAAGGGCGATCTGAGTGGAGCGGTCAATGTCCCCGGCATCCCCGGCGCGGCCCTCGCCCGGCTGCGCCCGCTGTTGTCGCTGTCGCGTCGGCTCGGGCGGCTGGCGGCGGCGATCAGTCCGGGGCGGGTGCGCGAAATCGACGTCCAGTACGGCGGGCCGGATGATGCCGCGCCGAAGCCTGTGATGCTGGCAGCCCTGGAGGGCGTGCTCGGGGCGATGGGCGTGGGCCCCGTGACGCTGGTGAACGCGATGGCGTTGGCGGAGGGCCGGGGCATCACGGTGGGGCGACGCGTGGGAAGCCCGGCGCTCCGCTTCGAGGCCACGGTCGGCGTGACCGTGCGGGCCGATGGGAATGAAACGACCGTGGTGGGCGCGATGGTGGGAGACCGCTTCGCCCGGGTCATCCGGATCGATGAGTATCCGGTGGATATCCCGGCCGACGGCTCGATCGTCCTGCTGCGCAACCGCGACGAGCCCGGCGTGATGGGACGCGTAGGAACGGTGTTGGGCGACGCGGGTGTCCACATCGGGTCGTACCAGCAGGCGCGCCCCGCCCCGGGCAACGGTGAAGCCTTTGCGGCGGTGGCGGTGGATCACACCCCGCCGCAGGCCGTTGTGGACCGGCTGCGTCACTTGCCCGGCGTGCTGGAGGTGCGCGTCGCCGTTCTGGATGACGCAGGATGAGGAAGCCGCAGAACGCGCAGCAGCGGTCACAGGGGCCGCAGTTGGAGCAACGGAACGCTCCACCCGCGTACGATCCCGCGGCGGTGGAGGTCAAGTGGCGCCGCGTGTGGGCGGAGCGGCGCATCAACGTCACCGATCTGCGCGGCGCCGCCAGCCCGTACTACAACCTCATGATGTTCCCCTACCCCTCCGCCGAGGGGCTCCACGTGGGGAACGTGTTTGCCTTCGTGGGAGCGGACATTCACGGCCGCTTCCAACGGCTCCGGGGCCGCGACGTGTTCGAGCCAATCGGGTTCGACGCCTTCGGCATCCACTCCGAGAACTATGCCCTGAAGGTGAACCAGCATCCGGGACGCTTGATCCCGGCGAACATCGCGAACTTCCGCGAGCAGCTGAGGCGGATCGGCCTGATGGTGGACTGGGACCACGAGTTGGCGACGACGGATCCGGCGTACTACAAATGGACCCAGTGGATCTTCCTCCAGCTCTACAAGGCGGGGCTCGCGGTGCGCAAGCGGGCGCCGGTGAACTGGTGTCCCGAATGCAAGACGGTGCTCGCCAACGAGCAGGTGATCGACGGGTTCTGCGAGCGACATCCCGCGGTGCGCGTGACGCAGCGGCTGCTTGAGCAGTGGTTCTTCACCATCACGAGGTACGCTGAGCGACTGCTCGACAACCTCAAGACGCTCGACTGGTCGGAATCCACTCGATTGCTGCAGACCAACTGGATCGGGCGTTCCGAGGGCGCCGAACTGGCGTTCGCCACGCCCGTGAGCGACCCGATCCGCGTGTACACGACCCGGCCGGACACGGTGTTCGGGGCGACGTACCTGGTGCTGGCGCCGGAGCATCCCCTGGTGGAGGCCCTGACGGCGGGTGACCGGCAGGCCGACGTGCGGGCGTACCGGAGCCGTGTCGCCCAGATGGACGTCGTGTCGCGCAAGGTGGGCGAACGGCAGAAGACCGGCGTGTTCACCGGGTCGTACGCGCGCAACCCCGCCACCGGTGAATCGGTCCCGATATGGGTTGCCGACTACGTGCTGATGGAATACGGCACGGGGGCCATCATGGGAGTGCCCGGGCACGACGAGCGGGATTACGCGTTTGCCAAACACTTCGGGTTGGAGATTCGATGGGTCGTGAGACCGGCGGGCGCGGCAGCTCGTGCGCCGGATCCTGACGTGGTGGACATGCCCTGCACCGATTGGGACGGCGTCTTGATCAACAGCGGGCAGTTCGATGGGCTGTCCTGCCGCGAGGCTGTTCCAGCGATTACCGCCTGGCTTGCGGAGCAGGGCTTCGCGACGCCCCAGGTGCAGTACCGGTTGCACGATTGGTGCATTTCCCGTCAGCGCTACTGGGGCCCGCCGATTCCCGTCATCTACTGCGATGTGTGCGACGTTGTGCCGGTGCCGGAGAAGGACCTGCCGGTGCTGCTCCCGCCGCTGGAGGACTTCCGGCCGGATGAGAGCGGCGTCTCACCCCTGGCGCGGGCCGAGGAATGGTATCGCGTCCCGTGCCCGGGCTGCGGGAATCCCGCGCGCCGGGAGACCGACGTCTCCGACACGTTCCTCGATTCGGCCTGGTATTTCCTGCGGTACCCGTCCACGGAGTTCCCCGATCGGCCGTTCGATCGCGGGCTGACCGAGAAGTGGCTGCCTGTGGACAGCTACATCGGCGGCAACGAACACGCCGTGCTGCACCTGATGTACTCGCGATTCATCACCATGGTGTTGCACGACCTCGGGCACCTGCCCTTCGACGAGCCGTACAAGCGGTTTCGCGCGCACGGCACGATCGTCAAGGACGGGGCCAAAATGTCGAAGTCCCGTGGCAACGTGGTGATCCCGGATGCCTACATCGCGAAATGGGGCGCAGACACGTTCCGCATGTATCTCATGTTCCTGGGGCCCTACCAGGAAGGCGGCGACTTCCGTGACGACGGGATCCTGGGCCAGCGACGGTTCCTGGACAAGTTGTGGAGTACCGTGCTCGCGACCGGGGCGGACGACGGCGGTTCCGAGCGGGCGGTGGAGACCAAATTGCACCAGACGATTCGCAGGGTGACCGCGAGTCTCGAAGAGCTGCGGTACAACACGGCGATCGCGGCGCTCATGGAGTATCTGAATCTGCTCCGGGAAACGAGCGGGCTCGGTGTGAGCCGGCCCGGCGCGTCGGTCGCCCGGACGCTCGTGGAGCCCATGATCGTGATGCTGGCTCCGTTCGCGCCCCATTTCGCCGAGGAATGCTGGGAGCGCCTCGGACACGCGCAGAGCGTGTTTCGGGCTCCCTGGCCGGCCTGGGACGAGGCACGCGCGCGTGAGGATGAGGTGGAGGTTGCCGTGCAGGTGAACGGGAAGCTGCGCGGCCGGCTGACCATCCCGCGGGGTCTGAGTCAGCAGCAGGTCGTGGACCGGGCGCTCGCCGATGCCGCTGTCAGGCGGTTCGTCGACGGGAAGGCGATCAGAAAGGTGGTGTACGTGCAGGACAAGTTGGTGAACCTGGTTGTCTAGAAAGGCGTAAGAGGCTAGGAAGAGGTGTGAGGTCAAGAGGTGCGGCAATTGCCTCCCACTTCTTACTTCATCACCTCTCACGCCTCTTATTGCAGCCACCGCGCCACTGCGTCGCCGATGAAATAGCCCACGCCCGCCACGCCAAGTCCCACCAAGAACATGTCCATGCCGCTGCGGATCACGCCGCGGCCGGTGAACACGCTGCGCGCGGCGCCTACCGCGAAGTGGGACAGCATGGCGACGGCGAACGCCGTCCACACCGCCGTGGCGCCGTCGAGCACGAGGAACGGAGCCACGGGGATGAAAGCCCCGACGGCCGTGGCGACCCCCGTGATCCAACCTTCGCGGAGCGGCGTAGTGTGCGCCTCGGCAATGCCCAGCTCCTCGCGGGCCTTTTCTTCCAGGGCGCGCGACGGGTCGCGCATCACGTCGCGGGCGAGCGCGCGGGCATGGTCTCGCGCCATGCCTTTGGCTTCGTACAGCAGCGCGAGCTCGTCCTCTTCCACCTCGGGCATGATGCGGATCTCTTCGGCCTCCATGGCGATCTCGTGCGCGTACACTTCGCGCTCGCTCTTGGCGGCGAGGTACCCCGACGAGCCCATGGAGAGCGCGTCGGCGATCATGCCGGCGACGCCCGACACGAGCACGATCTGCGGCGCGACGGAGGCGCCGATGACCCCGGCGACCAGCCCGAAGTTCGCGGTCAGTCCGTCGTTGAAGCCGTAGACCACGTTCCGGAGGAATCCGCCCGACGCCATGCGGTGCCATGGCTCGCCAGTGGTTCCGGCCACGGAGCCCAGCGTGCGCGCGTGTTCCGCGGATTCTTTCGCAAGGAGCAGGGCCGCATCGCGAGCCGTGCCCGCCGCGCTCTGCCGGTAGAGCTGGAGGTAGCCTTTCACCTCCTGCCCCTCCTCGCGCAGCATCAGCGACACGAGCAGGTCGGGCCCGAGCCGGCGGGCGAGCCAGGCGAGCAGCCGGGCGCGCCCCGAGGGAGGGACCTGCGCGATCTCCGTCCCGTGCTCGGCGAGGACCGACCGCCACACGGCCGTGTGGCGCTGCTCGACCTCCGCCAGGCGGTGAAACAGGTCGCGTCGCTCCGGGTTGGCCTCCCGCTCGGCGAGGATCTGGTACAGATAGGCCGCGTCGGCCTCGTCCTGGAGGTGGTGACGCCAGGCGGTGATAGCGGTGGCTGGCGGGTGGGCGCTCATGCGGTCGAAGAACGATGGCGGCGGCGGTCCTGCGGCGGAAGTGGCCTGGTCTGGACGCGTCGCCTTGCCGCGGGAGCCGACGCCCGGGTAGGTTTGCGGCCGCGCTCGCGCAGGCCAGTCGCGTGAACCGCTCCACGACGGACGATTCTGCTCCAGCAGGGGTTTCGAGATCGAACGGTTCCATTCCGAAGCGCTCGTCATCGGGAGTGGTTTTGGCGGCAGCATGGTCGCCCTGGAGCTGGCCCGGGCAGGGGTGCCGGTTACCGTGCTCGAGCGGGGGGACTGGGCCCGGCGGGACGACTCGGCCTGGGACCCGCGAGCGATTCTGATCGAACGCCGCTACCGCAGCGCCACGCCGTACGAGGCACACCAGGGCATCCGACGCCGGCTGCACTACCCCAACGAGGCGGTCGGCGGGAATTCCGTGTTCTACGGCGCGGCGTCGTTCCGGCTACGGGAGCGTGACTTCGAGCCCAGCGGCGATCTGCCGCGATGGCCGATTCGCTACGGCGATCTCGAGCCGCACTATGCCGAGGTCGAGCGATTGCTCGGGGTGGTCGGCGTCGCGGGTGTTGATCCGACCGAACCACCCCGAAGCGGCGGGTACGCGGCGGCGCCCCCGCCGTATTCCCCCCCCGCCGAGCGCGTCGCCCGCGCGTGTGAGGCGCGCGGCCTCCACCCCTTTCCGATTCCGCTGGCCATCAACTTCGATGGCCGCGACGGGCGCGAGCGCTGCGTGCGGTGTCTGACGTGCGACTTGTTTCCCTGCAAGATCGGCGCGAAGAACGACCTCTCGGTGACCGTCCTGCCGGAGGCGATGCGACGCGGCGCCGTCGTGCGGCCAGGCACGGTGGCGCGCCGGTTGATCGTCGAGCATGGGCGCGTCACCGGCGTCGAGTGTGTGGACACGCGCACGAGCGAGGCGTTCGCGATCTCCTGCGCCGCGTGCGTCGTCAGCTGCGGGGCCATCAGTTCCGCGGCGCTGCTCCTCGCGTCGGGGCTCGGCGAGTGCGAGCCCAACGGATCACTTGTCGGCCGGCATCTCATGCGGCACTGCTCCGGTGTCGTGATCGGCCTCCTTCCCCAGGAGGTCAACCCGAGTCAGGTGTTCCACAAACAGGTGGCGATCAGCGACTTCTACTTCGGGGACGGGGAGACGGTGTCCGACACGGGCCGACTGGGGATCATTCAGGGACTCCAGGTGCCTCCTCCCGAGTGGATTCGCGCCGAGGCGCCGTTCCCGATTAACCTCCTCGGTGCCGCTACCGTGAAGAGCCACCTCTATCTGCTTTGTCTCGCTGAAGACCTGCCGCGGCGGGAGAACCGCGTGGAGCTAGACTCGGCGCGCCGTGACCCCTTTGGGATGCCGCTCGCACGCGTGTTTCACGCGTACCAGCCGAGCGACCTCCGGGCGCGGCGGGCGCTGTATCGCCAGGCCAGCAGGATTCTCCGCGCGGCGGGAGCGTGGATCCGGGTACGGAAGCCGATCCACACGTTCTCGCACGCGCTCGGCACCTGCCGGTTCGGAGACGACCCGCGCGAAGCGGTGCTCGACCCGTGGTGCCGGTATTTCGGGATTCCCAACCTGTTCGTCGTGGACGGGAGCTTCATGCCGACCTCGGGTGGCGTAAACCCCAGCCTGACGATCGCGGCGAACGGGCTGCGCGTGGGGCGGTATGTCGCGCGAGAGTGGCGCACGCTCACGACGGGCGGCCGCGTGTGAGGCCCGTCCGGCTGTGCTTCATCGGGTGCGGGAAGGTCACGAGGCTCCACAGCCGTGTGGCCCGTACGCTGCGGTCGGGATTGGTGCTGTCCTACGCCAGCCGATCCGCGGAACGCGCCGAGGAGTATCGCCGGCGCTTCGGCGGCCTCCGCGCTTTCGGTGACTACGCAGCGGCCTGCGCGTCTCCTGACGTCGACGCCGTCTTCGTCTGCACGCCCCATCGGTTCCATGCCGAGCACGCCGCGCTGGCCGCCCGCAACGGGAAACACGTTCTCATCGAGAAGCCCGTCACGCGGAATCTTTCCGAACTGGCGTCCGTCGAGGCGGCGGTCACCGAGGCCGGCGTGCTGTCCATGGTGGCCGAGAATTACTTCTTCAAGCCGCTCGCCCGTGTATTGCGAGAGCACGTGGACGCGGGCGACATCGGGCAGTTGCTGTTCGTGGAGCTGAATCGGACGAACCGGCGGCCGGTGCGCGGGTGGCGCGCGGAGGCGGACATGATGGGGGGCGGCGCGCTGCTGGAAGGGGGCGTGCACTGGGTGAACCTGCTGTGTTCCATCGCCGGGCGGCCGACGGCCGTGATCGCCGCTCGACCGGAAGCTCCCTACCCGATGATCGCGCCGTTCGAAGACAGCCTGGAAGTGCTGGTGCGATTCGCTGGCGGCGCGGTCGGAAAGCTGCTCCATTCGTGGAACCTCCTCAATCGCGCCGGGGGCCTGCAGCTGTCCAGGATGTTCGGGTCCCTCGGCAACGTCGTGTTCGAGAGCAACGGTCTGTTCGCGCTCGTGACCGGGCGGCGGACCCGAATGCGATTCCCCGGCGTGCTGGACATCATGGGGTTCCGGGGCATGCTGCAACACTTTGTCGATAGCGTGCGCAGGGGCACGCCGCCGTCGATGTCCCTGGCCGTCGCGCGCCGGGACCTGGCCTTTGTGGCGGCCGCCTACCGTTCGCTGGAAACCGGGCGAATGGAGCCGGTGGACGATGCCACAACTCCGGCCTCCATGGTCGGTTGATCATCCCACCCCTTCACGGAGTCTGATTCATGCAGGTTGGCCATCTCCCTTTGGCGCTTGCCATTGCCACCTACGACTGGAATCCCAGAACGGCGGTTTTCGTCGTGGGCATGCACTTCCTCCCCAACGCGGACTCCCTGGTCGTGCGCGCCGGGTGGGCCAAGCCGTCCTTTCATTGCACCGTGACGCACAGCGTGTTGTTCGCGGCGGCCGTGAGTGGCTTGATCGCGCTCGCCTCGCCGCACTACGCGCTGTTCGCCTTCGTGGCAATCATGGCCCACTACGCGGCCGATATCGGCAGCACGGTCGGACTCCCGCTCTTGTGGCCTGTCTCCAAGCGCAAGTTCACTCTGGCACTGTTTCAGGACACGGGGTACTGGGGGAAAGAGATGTACCTCGGCTACTACAGGCAGCCCATGTCGTGGGTGCTGGAGGGAGGAGTGACGGCCTTCTTCATCTATCGGCTGGTACAAGTCTATCGCTGACGGGCTCAGGGGCGCGCTCGCGGCGCGCCAGACTCAGGCCGATGGCGATGCTGGCGGGAACAACGATGATGCCGATGAGAATCCACGTCGGCACATGCACCACGCTTCCGAAGCACGCGTACAGCAGATACCGCGGAAACCGACCCACCGCCGTGGCGGCGTAGTACCGCGGGAGCGGGTAGCCTCGCATGATCGCGAGGCAGCGCGCGACCCAGTAGGGCAACGGAGTGAATGCGAACACGGCCACGGTCCAGAAGGGGGAGCGGCCGAACGCCGCGACGGAGCGCCGGATCCAGGGCCGCTCCCGCATGGCAGCGAAGCGTTGGAGGTTGAGCGCCCAAGCGTAGGCGTGCCAGTTCACGTACTCCGCGTAGAGCACGCCCGGCAACGCGACGGCGGCGACGGCCACCGGGGCGGCATGCTTGGCGGCCTCGATCAGTAGCGGCTCGTAGCTCGTGGGCATGACGGGGCTCAAGGGCCCATTGAACGGCGGCGTCATGACGGCGAGCCACACCAACGGGATGAGACCGGGGAACGCCAGCGCCACGGGGATGCCGACCAACGCGGCAACAGCGGTGGCGCGCAGGAACAAGTCCCACCGGCGGTCGCCGAGGCGGTAGATGAACACACCGAATATTTTCCGCAGCAACGACATAGGGTCCCCAAACTAGAGCCTTCCCGGCATCGGCGAAACCCCCCAGGGCGAGCGCTGCGACGCCCCGGGTCGAGCAGGCATCTATACTTCCGGCGATGGCACCCACGATGCTCGCGGCGCTGGACGATCTGGCGATCCAACGGGCCAAGACCGGTGATCTCGAGGCGCTCGAGCAGGTGTACCGCGCCTACGAAGGGGTGGTGTACACCCTCGCGCGGCGGATCTGCCGGACCGCCGAAGACGCCGAGGATGTACTCCAGGAGACGTTTCTGGAGGTGTGTCGCAGCATCGGACGGTTCCGGGGGACCGAGCCCGGCAGCCTGACGGCCTGGATCAAGCGCGTGGCTGCGAGCAAGGCGCTGATGCGCGTGCGGCGCGAGAAATACCGCGAGGCTGACGATTTGAGCGACGGCGATGAGGTGCTGGGACGGCGGGATCCGGATGTGGCGTTGCAGCTGGACCTGGAGGAGGCGCTCGGCCGGCTGTCGGATCGGTCGCGAACCGTGGTGTGGCTGCACGACGTCGAAGGGTACACGCACGAGGACATCGCGGAACTGATGGGAATGACCGTGAGCTTCTCCAAGTCGCAGCTGGCGCGGGCGCACTCGCGGCTCCGCGGGTGGCTCGGAAGGGAGCCCGTATGATGCACTGCACGATGGACGATCTGATCGCGCTGCGGGATGGCGAGGGGAGCCGAGAGGCGCAGCGGCACCTGGCCGAATGCGCGGCGTGCCGGGCGGAGTTCGAGTCGCTGCACCAGCGCGGGGCGGCGCTCAAGGCGCTTCCCGCGCTGCGGCCGCCGCGCGAGCGCTGGAGCGCGGTACGGGCCGAGATCGAGGGAGCGCGTCGACGGCGCCGGCGGGGGGTGTTCGCCTGGGGATCGTTGGTCGCCGCCGCGGCGGCGGTTGGCGTCATCGGGGTGCAGGCGGCGCGGCTCCGGTCGGCGGCGGACGCCAGCGCGGCGGATCTGCGAGCGCTGGTCGAGCAGTCGCAGCGCCTGGAGGAAGCGCTGCGGGCGTACGATCCGACCAGCCGGGTGCTGAACGGGCGGGCGGCGAGCGCGGTGGCGGAGATCGAGGATCGCATTGCGGTGATCGACCTTGGCCTGGCGGAGGCCCAGAGCGGCGGCGCGAGCCGCGCCGAGCTGCTGGAGTTGTGGCGCCAGCGGGTGCAATTGATGGATGAGCTGGTGCGGGTGCACGTCACGCGGGCGGCGTATGTGGGACTGTAAAAGACGATACTCGATATCCGGTGTCCGATGTTCGAACAGCGAACATCAAACATCGAGCATCGAACGAACATCTGACATCGGACATCGACTGTAAGGAGCACACATGTACACGAAAGCTTTGACGATTCTTGCCGTTCTGCTCGCCGCGACCCAACCGGCCGTCGCCCAGCAGGCGTCCACGCAGCAGGCTCGCGAGACGCGGCAGCAGGTCGAAGAGCGGCTGCGGGAGTTGCGGAACGAGCTGCGCGAGCTCGAGCGACGCCTGAACGACATCAACCGGCAGGAGGGTCGGGCGCGGGTCGTGACCCCCCGCGCTTGGTCCAGCGGTCCGCTGGTGCGGGTGATGACCAACCGCGCGATGCTGGGCGTGACGGTGCGCACGGACCAGAACCCGCGCGTGGACTCGATCGGTGCCGAATTGAGCGGCGTCACTCCGGGCGGGCCGGCCGACCGCGCCGGTCTCCGCTCGGGCGACATCATTACCACGTTCAACAACGAGCGGCTCGCCGGACGCTACCCAGCGGCCGGGGAAGACGAGTCCGAGCCGGGCATGAAGCTGGTGCACTTCGCGCGCGACTTGGAGGACGGTGACACGGTGGAAGTGGAGTATCGGCGCGGCAGCGCGAGCCACAAGACGACCATCGTGGCGAGGGAGATGGACGCCGACGACTGGTTCGGCTACGTGACGGTCGAGCCCCCCGAAGTGAGGATCGAGGCGGATCGCCTCCGCGAGATGGCGCGCGGCATGGCGGGCCAGAATTGGGCCTTCTCGTTCTCGGATCGCCTGCTCGATATGGACCTGGTGTCGTTGAACGCGGAGCTCGGCGAGTACTTCGGGACGACCGATGGACTGCTCGTCGTGCGAGCGCCGCAGGAAGGGTCGCTCAACCTCAAGGCCGGTGACGTGATTCTCCGGATCGGCGGCCGCACGCCCACGAGCCAGGCGAGCGTGGCACGTATTCTCCGCTCATACGACGAAGGCGAAACCGTCGAGATCGAGATCATGCGCCAGAAGCGGCGGATGACGGTGACGGGGACCATTCCGGAGCGGGACGGATACTTCGACGAAGATTGGGACCAGGAGACGCGCCGCTAAACGAAAAAGCGTGAGGGGTGAGAGGTGAAGTGCGTGCGTCCGAGCCGGACTGCATCACCTCTTACGTCTCACCTCTCACCTCTCACGCTGCCTACCGCCCGGTCCCCAACAACATCGCATTAGTCAGCAGTCTCGCCGTCCCCCGCCAGAACGCCCGGAACAGCGGGTCCGACGCGAACAGCACCGCGTGCCCGCGGCCGATCCGCTCAGTCGCCGCCCAAACGGTTCCCTTGAGCAGCCGCTCCGTGTTTCCCGGCCACACGAAGCCGGACAGGACGAGTGAGTCGCCCACGAATGCGACCGGGTTGTCCCCCTTTTCCGACGCCTTCAGCATCGTGCTGCCGTCGAGCATGACAGCAAGGTGCGCTCGCTCGTATCCGGCGGTGAGCCAGTGCAGCGGATCGAGCGTGGTGCGGAAGATCGCCCCTGGAACGTCTTCCGGCCGCTGCGTGGCGCCGCCGGTCGGCGACGCCAGCGGCGGCGTGTACTGCTCGCCGCTGGGCAAGGTGTCCCGCCGCTGGGCGCCCGCCCTGGCCGTATCGGCCTCCGCGCCGACAGGCTGCACGGTGGAGAGCTGAATGCCGCCTTTGCCCAGCAGCTCGGCGCCGCCGCCGTAGCCGATCACCACCCCGCCGTCCTGCACCCACCGCTTCAATCGGTCGGCGCCCCCGTCGCCCAGCTCCCGCTGCATGGTGGCGCGCGCGCCCGTGGGAATGATCAGCACGTTATAGTCGGCCATCGTGTTCATGCGGCCGATGGCGGACAGCGCGGCCGCCGTGAATGGCTGGCGTAGCTCCTGTTCCAGGAAGTGCCACGTCGCTCCGTAGCTGGGCTGTGACACGCCCGTCCCCATCGCCACGAGAATGCGCAGCGGAAACACGGGTTCCACGCTGCGGGACCCCACCCCCACCTGTCCCGAATCGGGGAACGCCGACTCGATCGCGTCCACCGGCACGCCGATCTCCCGCGCCAATGCGAGCATGCGATCGGGCAGCGTCGCCGGGTTGCGCGCCACGCGGGCGACGAACGTCCCGCGCGGATACCGCCGTCCGTCCGCGCGAAGCGACTCGCGGGCCACGCCCAGCACGAACTCCTCCCGCAGGAGGGCGAACGCCAGCTCCGCGGCGGCCTGCCGATCGTTGCGAAACACGTACGCCGACCGCGCGCGGCCGCCGCTCACGGTTCCGGCCGGCGCGAGCGCCCGAACCGGATCACCCTCCGACGGGAGCGACAGCGGCTCGGCGGTGAGTGGAGAGGCGTCTTCGGTCCAGTACGCGTCGAGCCCCAGCGTGTAGGGGAGCGACCACGCCGTCACGTCGTAGAACTCGTAGCCCTCGCGCTCGCTTTCTTCTCCCCGCCGCCGGTTTCGCTGGAACATCTCCAGTTGACGGCGTGCGAACGACGTGTCCATCTCCGCCCGCGGCTCGAGGAACGCCTTGGCCAGCCGACCCTCCGGCTGCGGAAGGTCCACGACGAGCGCGCCGGACGGGAACGTCTGCCGTTGAGCGGGCGCCGTCGTCCCGGCGAGATAGCGGTGTGCCGCGGTCGAGGTGAGCGGCTGCGCGAGCCTGCCCACTCGGATGCCGTGGCGCAACAACAACACCGCAAGGCGGGCGGCGTTGGTGGGGTCGTAGTCCGGCAAAATCACGATCCGCTTCATGCGTCCCGCGCGCGCCTCGTCGATCGCGGTACGGTGGAAGTCATGGTAGTCGCGCAGGCGCTGCTCGCGATTGGACGCAGCCGTCGCGAGCGTGGCGAGTGAGGCCACCATGTGGTGCGCGATCCCGTCCGTGAACGTGATCACCGTGCCGTCGTCCTGGCGGATGGCGAGCTCCGGACCGCCGTCGGTCTCATACGTCATGCCCGTGGCGCCGTGGAGGGCGGGCCCCGCGTCCCAATAGCCCGGATAGAACAGGTCGAACACGTCCCGCACGTTGTACTGCCAGCCGTAAGAGTCGAACGCCGCCGCGTTGCCACGCCCGAACGTCTCCTGCCACCGCGCCGCGTGCGGCGGCAGGTTGGCGTTGAGCGGCAGGGCCGCCGGCGCGAAGAAGAACGGCTGGACCGTGCTATGGTGGTCCACCACGACCTGAGGGTGCCAGCGCATGAGCGCGCCCAGCATCGCGCGCGTCGGCGCATGCGATTGGGCGATGAGGTCCCGGTTCATGTCGAACCGATAATGCCCGAACCGGCCCTGGATGTCCCACGGCTCGCTCGCCTCGTATCCGAACGGCTCATCGGTGCCGAGCGACAGGGAGTTGTACCACACGGCGAACCGCTCGTGGCCGTCCGGGTTCGCCGACGGATTGAGCACTGTGACCACGTTTCGCAGGATGTCGAGAGTCGCCGGCTCGTCCGAAGCCAGGAGCTGGTAGGCGACCCACATGACCGCTTCGAATCCCGCGGGCTCGTTTCCGTGGATCGAATACGACAGGAACGCGGCCGCCGGCGTGCGAGCCGCTACGGTCGCAGCATGCTGGGGCGTCGTTCGCTCCGCGTCGGCCAGGCGGGCGAGGTCGGCGCGGATCTCGTCGAGCCGGTCCAGGTTTTCGGGCGCTGAGATGATCAGCACCCGCATCACCCGGCCCTCTTCCGTCGTGCCGATGACCTCCGTGCGGACTCGGTCCGGCGCCGCGGCAATCAGGCGATCCAGCACGGCTTGCTGTTGCGCGTATTGCGTGTGCCGCTCTCCGGCGCCGTACCCGAGCACGGCGCTCGGACGTGGCACTGCCGGTCGGTAGGGCCCGCGGCCGTAGAAGTCGAACGGTTGCCCGCCCTGAGCCGTGAGCGGGGCGGGCACGGCGGAGCCGAGTGACAGGATCCCGATGACGAGGAGCGGTCGCATAGGCGGAAGCAGCACGGTAAAGTCGAGCCAAGCTACCGGGCGCCGGGGGAGTATGGTAGAGCGCGGGACAGTCCCGTATTTTGGCGCGGGCGTCGTCCCCCCCCTTCCACTCGCTACGCTGGTACAGGAGGGAGCATGGCCGAGCAACTCTACCCGTGGATGCACCTGGTCGGTCGGATCGTGTTCGCGTTGATCTTCATCATGTCCGGCATCGACCACTTCACGCAGCTGAACGCCATGGCGGGCTATGCGGCGAGCCGCGGTGCCCCGGCGCCGAAGGTGGCGGTGCCCCTGACCGGCGCTATGAGTCTCGTCGGTGGACTGACGATCGTGCTGGGGTGGCATCGGTTCATCGGCGCCGGGCTGCTGTTCATCTTCATGCTGTGGACCTCGTACTTCATCCATCACTTTTGGACCGAGACGGATCCCATGGCGCGCATGAACGAGCGCATCCACTTCCTGAAGGATCTGGCCATGGGTGGGGCGGCGCTGTTCATGGCGTACTACGCCGGTGGTCCGTGGCCCATGAGCCTCGGCGGCTGAGGCTGGCGTGCGATGCGTGGGAGAGCGGTCCCGGGGATCGGCCGCCCTTCTCGTATGCGTCCAGTACGTGGCGGGAGCGGGGGCCTCGTAGCGGGCTGATGGAAGAGAGGCATGTCGGCGGGCTACCGAGCGGACGCGCTCGCGCTCCGCGGTGCCTATGGGCCGAGCCAGCTCAAGCGATCTCACGAGTTACCGGGTTCGCGCCCCGGCATCGCTCCGGCGAGCGTGTCCGCTCGGTGAGGCTCGCCGCAGGTTAATCAAGCAGTCCGCTACGGAAGGCCCCCTTGACCTCTCTGCGCTGACGATATAACGTGTCGATACGATGCGAAGTACTATCAAGATGTACCGTACGTAGCACTCGACACGTAGTAACGGAGGCCCTATGACTCGCTCGGGTTTTGCCTTTGGATTCGACCCTTCCTGGTGGTGGAGTGGAAGCCGTGGTCCCCGGCATCGCCGGCAGTGGTTCGAGGCAGGCGACATGAAGTACGTGATCTTGAAGCTGCTGCGCGACAAGCCGATGCACGGCTACGAGGTCATGAAGGCGCTGGAGGAGCACACCCACGGCTGCTACAAGCCATCTCCGGGCACCGTGTACCCCACCTTGCAGTGGCTCGAGGACGAAGGCCTGGTGCAAGCTTCGGAGGTGGACGGGAAAAAGGTCTATGCGATCACGGACGCGGGCAGGCGATTCCTCGATGAGAACAAGGGAACGGTCGAGGACATTTTCGACCGGGTAGCCGAGACCATCGATCGGATCGTCGGGGAGCCGATGAACGACGTGAACCGAGCGGTCGGACGTGTCGTCGCCCAGGCCTATCGCACGGCGTGGAAGCTCGGTGCGGACGAGACCCGGAAGAAGAAGATCGCTGAGATCCTCGACCGGGCTGCGTCTGACCTCTCAGGGCTCGCGTCGTAACGCCTTGTGGAGCTCGTGCTCGCGGGTTGCACCGTCCGGAGCTGGCGCCGGGGTGACGAGCCGTCGGTAGCGCGCCACGCGAACAACAGGAAGGTCTGGATCAACCTGCGTGACGCGCTGCCGCACCCCTACACGCTGGACGACGCGCGCGAGTGGATCGATTGGGTGCTCGCGGCAACACCGGAAACCCATTTCGCGGTGGACATCGACGGACAGGCGGTTGGCGCGGTGGGCTTCGTGATTCAGCCGGACGTGCACCGCGTGTCCGCCGAAATCGGGTTCTGGCTGAGCGAGGAGTTCTGGGGTCGCGGGTTCATGACTCAGGCGGTTCAAGCCGCCACGGAATACGCGCTCCGAACGCACGGGCTGCATCGGGTGTACGCCACGGTGTTCGAGTGGAACGCGGCCTCGATGCGGGTGCTCGAGAAGGCGGGCTACACGCGGGAGGCCGTGCTGAGAAAGAGCGCGATCAAGGATGGGCGAGTGATTGATCAGGTGTTGTACGGGAGGACGCGGGGGTGATTCGCGGCGGCAGGGGCGGCACAAGCGGCATAGGCAGAAAGACGGCGGAGGGCATAAAGCATGACGGGATGAGTCCCTCGTCAGCATCTCTGTCGCTGCCGGCCGATCCCGTCAACCTTCAGCGTCTTCGTTCGGCGATCGAGATTCTCTGATGGTCTGGGGCGCCGGGCCATTGGACATTCGTGGTTGCACAGAGAAGATTCCCCCGTTCATGATCCCCTTTCTCACGCGAACACAGCTCCTCATCCTGGTCTGTTTCATGACTTCTCCCGTGTCCGGCCAGCAGCCGCGCCCGACAGCGCTCGCGGGCCGTTCGACCGTGTACGCGCCGAACGGCGTCATCGCCACGAGCCAGCCGCTCGCGAGCGCTGCGGGCCTCGCCGTGCTCGAGCGCGGCGGCAATGCCGTGGATGCGGCGGTGACCGCGGCCGCGGTGCTCAACCTGGTTGAGCCGCACATGACTGGCATAGGCGGGGACCTGTTCGCGCTCATGTGGTCGGCAAAGGAGCAGCGGCTCGTGGGGCTCAACGCCAGCGGGCGCTCGGGCTCGTTGCTCACGCGCCAGGCGTTGCTCGAGCGCGGGCACCAGACCATGCCTGCCGATGGAGCCGAGTCGGTCACGGTGCCGGGCGCGCTATCCGGGTGGGCGGCGCTGTTGGAGCGGTACGGCACGGTCACGCTCGCCCAGGCGCTCGAACCTGCCATCCGCCTCGCGGAGAACGGGTTTCCCGTGACGCCGATCATCGCGCGGGATTGGCGTAGTCAGGAAGAGCGGCTGCGGCAGGACGAAGGGACGCGTGCCACGTTTCTCCTCGGCGGGACGCGCGCGCCATGGGCGGGTGAGTGGTTCAAGAACCCGGACCTGGCGCGCTCCTACCGGATGATCGCCATGGAAGGCCCGCGTGCGCTGTATGGTGGCGAGCTGGGCAGGCAGGTCGTGGAGCAGGTGCGGCAGCTCGGTGGGTTTCTCGCGCTCGAGGACCTTGAGCGGCACGCGCCGCTCTGGGTGGAGCCGATCTCGGCGGTGTTCCGGGGCTACCGCGTGTGGGAGCTGCCGCCCAACGGCCAGGGGATCGCGGCGCTCGAGATGTTGCGCGTGCTCGAGCCGTACGATCTCGCTGCGATGGGGCACAACTCCGCGGCGTATCTCCATCATCTCATCGAGGCGAAGAAGCTGGCGTTCGCAGATCTGGCGCGGTTCGTGGGCGATCCCGAGCAGATGACGGTGCGGGCGGACGCGTTGCTGGGCGACGCGTTTGTCGCGGCGCGGCGGGCGCTGCTCGACCCCGGGAGGGCGGCGGACCGCGTCGCGCCCGGCACGCCTGTCACCTCGAGCGAGACCATCTATCTCGCCGCGGCGGACCGCGACGGCAACATGGTCTCGTTCATCAACAGCGTGTACGACTATTTCGGATCTGGAGTCGTGGTTCCCGGTACCGGGTTTGCGCTCCAGAATCGCGGGGCGGGGTTCAGCATGACACCGGGAAGCCCGAGCACCGTGGGTCCGCGGCGGCTGCCGTTCCATACGATCATCCCTGCCTTCGTGACGAGACTCGGGCCCGACGGACGCGAGGAGCCCTGGCTGGCATTCGGCGTCATGGGAGGAGCCATGCAGCCGCAGGGCCACGTGCAGGTGTTGCTCAACCTGCTGGTGTTCGGCATGGATCTGCAGCAAGCGATTGACGCGCCACGGTTCCGGCATCTGGCCGGCCGTCAGGTGGCCATCGAGGCACCGGTGGGCGACGACGTGCGGCGGGCGCTGGCCGCGCTGGGGCACGAGCTGGTGGATGAGTCGCAGGTGTCGTTTGGCGGAGCGCAGGCGGTTATGCGGCTCGCGCGCGGGTGGGCGGCGGGCTCAGATCCGAGAAAGGACGGGTTGGCGGTCGGGCACTAGCGGCGTCGGTGGCCGTTCCAACGTCCCTCGCAAGCGACCGTGGGCCGGTTCTAACGACGGTCGCTGTACCAGTACTCCCGTGCCTGTGCTTCAAACGAACGGCTACGCCGGATCAGCCAGGGTAGCGCCCGCGGCATCAAGGTCAGGTAGTGCCAGTCGCCGTAGCGGTCGAACTTCCGCATGGAGGCGATCGCTTTGGCCTTGCGCGCTCGCGTGAGTCGCTGGCCTCGTTGCTTGCCGAGCTTCCGCAGGGCCCACAGGAACATTACGTCTTCTGCTGCCGGCAGGTCCTCGCGGTAGCCACCGATCGCTTCGAAGTCCGCGCGCCGGCAGAAGACGACGCCCGTGTCCATCCGCATGATCCACACCAGGGCCACCATGATGGCGTACGTCACGGCGATCCCGAGTGACCAGCGCTCCAGCGCGACGCCGGTGGCTCCGCCCACGACCCGCCCCGTGAGTGCGCGCTCGATCACGTTGAAAGTCTCGACGTGGATGCGGCTGTCCGCGTCCACGAAGCAAAGGATCTCACCCCCGGCGATCCTCGCGCCCGCGTTGCGCACGGTGCCGATCCGCCGGATGTCGGTCGTCGCGATCCGGCAGCCGCGGGCTTCCGCGATGGCGCGGTCGCATCCGTCGAGCCATTGTCGGAGACAATGACTTCCACGGCGTCAGGTCCCGCCTGGTAGCGGCTGCGTGCGGCGTCCACGGTGTCGAGCAGGTGCGGCAGGTACGCCTCCTCGTTCCGCGCCGGGATGATGAGGGAAAACCGAGGCCGGGCTCCGCTCAGCATGGTCGAGCGCCTTCCGGCGCGCAGGTCGTCAGGTACATTGGTCGGCCTCAATGAAGCGAATCGTTCTTTGCCGCGTCAATATCACCGCATTTCGGCGGTGGCTTGCCGCGGCCGTGGCGCTCGCGGCGTGCTGGTCGCCGGCGAGCCGCCGGGGCTGGGAGTGCATCGCTCCGGCGAATCCAGGAGGTGGCTGGGACCTCACTTGCCGGGCTGTAGGCGCCGCGCTCGATGAACTGCAGGTGTCCCCGGGATCCGTGCGCGTCACCAACATGCCGGGGGCCGGTGGCGGCGTCGCGTTCGCCCACACGATCACGCTCCGCGCGGCGGACTCCGGGCTGATCGTCGCCGCGAGTCCGTCCACCACGCTCCGCTTGGCGCAGCGCCAGTATGGGCGCTTCTCCGAGCGCGACGTGCGATGGGTAGCGGCGCTGGGCGCGGAGTATGGTGTCCTCGCGGTGGCACGCGACGCGCCGTTCCAGACCCTGGGCGACCTGGTTGCCGCGTGGCGCGCCGATCCCGCCCGCGTGATCAGCGGTGGGGGGAGCGCCGTTGCCGGGCAGGACCATATGAAGATCCTGCTGCTCGCCCAGCGCGCCGGGCTCAATCCGCGCCGCATCCGCTACGTACCGTTCGACGGCGGCGGCGAAGCGCTCACCGCGTTGCTCGGCGGCTTCATCCAGTTGTTCAGCGGTGAGGCATCGGAGATCGAGGGACAACTCGAGGCGGGGAACGTACGCATCCTCGCCGTGCTCGCGCCCGAGCGGCTCGCGGGCCTGCTGGCGCACGTTCCCACAGCGCGCGAGCAGGGAATCGCGCTCGACTGGATCACGTGGCGCGGGTTCTATGTCCCCGGGAGGATATCCGACGCGGCCTACCGGCGGTGGGTGGATGCGCTCACGCGCGTCGCTGAGTCGCAGATCTGGACCGACGCGCGAGATCGGTATGGTCTGCAACCGTACTTCCTCGCGGGCGCTGAGTTCCGCGTGGAGGTCGAGCGGCAAGTCGAGGCGTTCCGTACCATGTCGCGCGAGATCGGGTTGATCAAGTGACCGGCCGGAGCGATCGGATCGCCGGTGCCGCAGCGCTGGTTGGGGCGTTAGCGATCGCCCTCGAGGCTCGCGGCTTCTCGGTGGATTTCCTCACCGACCCGCTCGGGCCCAAGGCGCTGCCGCTGTTCGCGGCCGGTCTGCTCGCCGCCGGCGGGCTGCTTACTCTGCTCAGGCCTGAGCAGGAGCCGCACTGGCCCGATGCGGGCGGCCGCACCCGTGCCGTCATCGCGGGGGCGAGTTTCCTGCTGTATGCGTGGCTCTTGTTCCCGCTCGGGTTTTTCCTGGCGACGGCGCTCGAAGGCGCCGTGCTGGCGCGGTTGTTCGGGGGCCGGATCGTGCAATGCGTCGTCGCCGGCTTGGCGATTAGCGTGCTGCTGTTCGCGCTGTTCGGCTGGGCGCTTGGCCTCGCGCTGCCGGTCGGCTCGCTGATGTCCGGACTCACGTGCTGATGGACGCGCTCGGTTCGTTGCTGGACGGGTTTCGGGTCGCCCTGTTGCCGCTCAACCTGGCGCTCGCGTTCGGGGGCGTGGTGGTGGGGACCATCGTGGGCATGCTGCCCGGGATCGGGCCCATCAACGCGATCGCGGTGCTCATTCCGATCACGTTCGCGGTACGCATGGCACCCGAGTCGGCGCTGATTCTGCTGGCCGGGATCTATTACGGGTCGCAGTACGGCAATTCTATCAGCACGATCCTGATCAACGTTCCGGGGACCGCGTCGTCGGTGCCCACGGCGTTCGACGGCTACGCCATGACCCGGGCGGGGCGGGCGAGCACCGCGCTGGCCACGGCGGCGATCGCGTCGTTCGTGGGTGGGACGCTGTCCATCTTCGGGCTGGTGCTGCTGGCGCCGCTGCTCGCGCGCTGGGCGATTCGCTTCGGGCCCGCCGAGTACTTCGCGCTCATGGTATTCGCGTTCGCGGCGCTCTCCGGCCTCGCGGGCACGGCGCCCCGCAAGGCGGTGGCGTCTACGGGCCTCGGCCTGCTGCTCGCCGCGGTGGGGCTCGATCCGTTCAGCTCGGTGTCGCGCTACACGTTCGGCCAGATCAAGCTGCTCGATGGGATGGACTTCGTGGTGGTGACGATCGGGCTGTTCGCCGTGAGCGAGGTACTCCAGATGCTCGAGACGGCGGGCGGTGGCGCGGCCGTGGCAGGTGTCGGGCGAGTGATGCACAACGTGCGAGAAACGCTGGTGGTAGGCTGGAGCATGCTGCGCGGCAGCGTGATCGGGTTTCTCGTCGGTGTGTTGCCGGGCGCGGGCGGCACGATCGCGAGCTTCCTGGCCTACACGAGCGAGCAGCGATTGGTGGATCGCGAAGGCACGTTTGGGAAAGGAGATATCCGAGGGCTTGCGGCGCCCGAGGCCGCGAACAACGCGGCCGCGACCGGCGCCATGATTCCCCTGCTCACGCTCGGCATTCCGGGGAGCGGTACCACCGCCGTGCTGCTCGGCGCGTTGCTCGGACTCAACGTGAAGCCGGGGCCGCTGCTCATCGAGCGGAACCCGGAGGTGTTCTGGGGACTCGCGGCCTCGATGTATGTGGGAAACCTGCTGCTGCTGATCCTCAACCTGCCGCTGGTTGGCTTGTTCGCGGCGGTCCTGAAGCTGCCGCGCTGGTCGCTGTTCCCTGGAGTCGCCGCGCTCTCGTTCGTCGCCGTGTACGCGGTGAACGGCAGCGCGCTGGACTTGGTATTGATGACGGGGTTCGGGGTTCTGGGCTACGCCATGCGCAAGCTGGGGTTTCCGCTAGCGCCGCTCATTCTTGGCCTCGTGCTGGGCCCGCTCGCCGAGACCAATCTGCGGCGGTCGCTCGCGCTGTCGGGGGGAGACTGGTCGGTGTTGTTCTCGAGTCCGATCGCGATGGGGCTCTGGGTCCTTGCCGCTGCGAGCGTCGTCGGGCCCGTGGTACTGGGATCAAAGGTCCGCAGGGCGTTCGAGGCGTCCTAATGCCTGGCGCAGGCCCTCCGGGTCCTGACGAGGGGTTGGAGCGAGGGGATTCCTTTCCTCATCCGCAAGCCGCCCCGGGGCCTTGGCGTGGGCGGCGACTCCGTGGGTTGACTTTCGGGCGCCGTGGCGCGATTCTTCCGCAGAGCGAAAGGGCCACGGCATGGTGCCGTGTGCTACACACCAGAGACTGTGACAAGGACCTGGGCTATCGCCTTAGGTCCTTTCGTATTTTCTGGGCTGTCTTGCGGGAAGAGGAGTGGCCATGGAAGTGTGGGTGGGCGAGAACGACCGACTGGACTTCGTCCTGAAGAAGTTCCGCCGCCACATGACCAAGGCCGGCCTGTTCCAGGACATGAAGAAGAAGCGGTTCTTCGAGAGCCCGGGCGCTCAACGGCGGCGGAAGGACAAGGCTGCGGCTC
>JACQHC010000152.1 GCA_016199245.1 Gemmatimonadota bacterium
GGCCAGGGCGGCCACGGTGCCGGACACGATGCGAACCATTGCCGGTTCCCTTGTGGTTGAGACGTTGCGGAGGGCCTTCCCAAGGTGCAATCCCGGCGACGCTTGGTCAATCGGGCCGATTCGTGGGGCCCGTGGACCGGCCGCCTGAGCCCTCACCGGCTTATCCCTGACCCCTCCGGGGCGGCGTGAGCCGCACGCTCGCGTGCCCCAGCCCGACGGGCCATCGCATCACCGTCGCGTGCCCCTGTACGGTTTCCTCCAGCCCGCGCTCCGATTTCGCGACCGTGGAGACGGCATAGGTCCAGGCCGGTCCTGCGGGAACCCGCTCGATCTCGAGTGCGGCCGGGAGCGAGACCTCGGTGGTGAACCACGCGTTCGGGGGAAACGCCTGCGCGTCCCAGTGATACTCCACCGCCACGGCTCCCGCCGGTGAGAACCGCAGCGTCTTGCGCTCCAACCCGGACCCGTCGCGGGGGCGGAGATCCACCACGAGGTCGTCGCCGTCACGGCGCCACTCCGCTGCCAACGGCTTGCCGGCCCAGGACGCGACCGGCGTGTAGCGCCCCGTTACGAACGCCTGCTCCGTGACCTCGACCGACAGGACGCGGTCCGCGAACAACGCCCGCCCGTCGTGATCCACCGGCGGCGGTGCGGTGAGGCGGAGGCCGCGTTCCAACTCCTGGCTGCCTGGCGTCCCGGCGGCGGGGGGCTCTTCGCCGCCCGCCAGCTGGCCCACGTGCTCGGCGTGATGATACTCCTCCCGCCGGCGCGTGAGCACGTCCGCGTAGTTCATGCCGGAGTCGAACACGGTGTAGGCCTCGATTCTGCCGCCCCGTCGCAGGCTCACGATGGCCGAGAAGTGTCCAGAGTGGATCCACAGCTCGTCGTGCCCGTCCTGGTCGAAGTCGATCACGTCGACGTCGAGTGACTCGCCCTGGCGCAGCACGCCTTCGGCACGGGCGAGCTCGCGCCAGATCGCGGCGCGCAGGTGCGGGAGGTAGAGGCCGCCGAACACGCCGTGCCAGTAGGCGTCGTTGCACTGCGCCCGCCCTATGGCGCGTCGCGCTTCCGGGGGGTCGCCGCGCTCGCGCGCCAGACGGGACAGGCGAACCATCGTCTTATGCATCCGATTCGCTTCGGGGTACTTGGCGAGAAAATTCCGCCAGTGGGCCCCGCGGAGCAGCGCGCCTTCCGGTCCTTCCAGCCGGTGCTCGCCCAGCTCACGCTCCAGCCGCCGCAGCCGGCCAGCGGCCGCCGGAGGCAGCGACCAGGCCTCCATCTCGCGATAGGCCGCCGTCGGCAGATACACGAGCCCGCCGCTCTCAACTTCGGCGAGCGCCTTGGCCGGCGTGACGAGTCGAACTTCGTCGCGACTCATGAGCTCCACCAGCATGTCGAGAAACTGCCGCAGCCAGCCGCGCTCATAGACCCAGGCCTTCGTGCCCGGCCAGCCCCCGAACTTCTCGCCGTCGTCTGCCAGAACCGCGAGCGGCAGCGCACGCGCCGCCAGCGAGCGGAGGTACGCCGCGATCTCGCCCGGCGACTTGAACGGGACGAGGTAGCGCAGGCGCTCGTCGATGGAAAACAGGGCGATGCTCTTGCCGTCGCTCTCGGTGCGATACGGCCGGTGCAGCTCCTCGCGCTCGAGCCCGCAAATCAGGAAATGGCGGTCGTCCACGAACGCCGCGGCCACGCCGGCGTCCGCGAGATCGGCGGCCAGCTCGGGCTCCCACACGCGCTCGGTGAGCCAGAGGGACGAGGCTTCGACGCCGAACAGCCGCCGCAGCGCGTCGCGCATCCACCCGATCTGCTCCACGCGGTCGCGCCGGGGTAGGGCGGCGAGAATCGGCTCGTCGAACCCGGAGAGCAGGAGCTCCACCTTCCCGTCCGCGGCGAGTCGGCCTACGAGGTCGAGGTACCGGCGATCGTGCGCTTCCAGCCATTCGAGCAACGGTCCGGAGACGTGCAGCGCGATGGGAAACACGTCGCGTTCGGCGAGCGCCTGGAGGAACGGCAGGTACACGTCCTCCACGTGCTGGGCGAACACGTGGTCGAAGTTTCCCACGGGCTGATGCACGTGGATGCCGAACACGAAGCGGACGGTGCGTGTCGTCACGCGAAGCCGAGGCGGCGCGCCACGCCCTCGAGATCGCCCGCGCGGTCGGCGGGCAGCTCCGCGCGGACGCGGTAGAACTCGCTCTGCGCGTCAAACGGAACCGGATGCCCCAGCAGGTCGAGCAGGTCCGCCAGGGCCTCCACGCGCGTCGCCGCGTCGCTGCCGTTCTGCAAGAGGGCGGCAATGGCCTGGCGCAGAGCGCTCTCCGCGGCGAGTGCGAGCGGCATACCGGAGGCGACCGCCTGTTTGTCTTCCGGATGGAGCCAGCGTTCCACCAACTGGGCGCGAACGCGGGCCTGCACCGAATCCTGGGCGGTCTCGGGCAGATCGGCGATTCCCAGCTTGCGATCGACCGAGCCGTCAACGCTCTGAACGGACACGGTGGGCCGCCCGGGGGACGCGCGCCGCACGGCGGTGTGGAAGGCGGCGGCGGCGCCGGTGCGGACGTGTTCCACATCGCACGCGGCGCCCGCGCACCGCGCCGCCCAGGCTGCGGGAATCAGCCTGGTTGGGTCCAGGTTCAGGTCTTGAGCGAGCGCAGCCGCTGCCGCGACCCGGGCTGCCGGTGGGATGGCCGGCCGAGCCCGCCGGAGGTAGATGTCCCGCCCCGTGCCGACGGCCGGGTCGTTGCTCTCGGCGTGCGCCAGCCGTTCGACGAGGTCGTGCTCCAGCGCCGCGGCGCGCGGTCCGGCCAGCTCGAGCGCCCGCGCCGCGTAGCGCAACACGATGAGGCTCTCGCCGCCGCCGATGTCGTCGAAGAACCAACCGCAGGAGGTGAACATGCGGAGCGCGTTGCGCTCCATCTCCAGCAGTTCGGCGGCCCGGCGCAAGGCGGTCGCCGGCCCGCGCAGCCATTCGCGAGTGAAGGCGAGGGCGGCCGCTGGATCGTGCGCCGCCGCTCCGTACGTGTCGCGCGCCGCCCACGGATCGCCGAGCAGCGCGGTGCCCTCGTGCTCGTAGATCTCGTGCAGCTCCCGGGCCAGCCAGTCGAGCGCCTCGCGCAGCACGGCGCGCCATCCCTGATGCGTGGGCTGCTCGGGATGCGCGCGGCAGCCGCAGTCAGACCGCCAGCGCTCCACGCCGTGGGGGCAACTCCAGCTAGTCGGCGCCACCAGGGCCACGGCCTCGGCCGGCGGATGGCGGGCGAGCAGCGCCGCGAAGTTCTCCAGCCGTACGTGCGGACGGGCGCAGAGCAAGTCGATCACCGCCGCGAGCGCCATCTCGCCGAACCGGTGGTGGTGCCCGAACGTCTCGCCGTCGGTGGCCATGGCCACGAGCCGGCGCCGCGGGTCGGCCGTCACCCGATCCGCCCAGGCCCGGGCGTTGGACAGGAGTGGTCCGAAGGCGACGTCGCGCGACATCGCTCCGTCGTAGACGAACAGTGCGATCGTCCGTCCGCCCGCCGTCGTGTAGCGGCCCGGCAGACCGTCCACCGGCGCGCCACGCACCTGATGCGGCGCCAGCACCGTGAACCGGATGCCCTCGGCCGCCAGCACGTCGAGCGTGGTGTCGTCCACGGCCGTCTCGGGCAGCCACATCCCAACGGGGTCCCGTTTGAACCGCCGACGGAAATCCGCGAGACCCCAGCGCACTTCCGTTTCCACATCGCGGCGCGACGCGAGAGGCAAGATCACGTGGTGGCCCGGCATCGCCATGGCGTTCCCGTGGCCCAGCCGCGCGGCGCTCGCGCGATCCGCCTCGAGCACGGCCCGATACGTCTCCGGCGCTGCCCGCTCCAGCCACCACAGAAGCGTGGGCCCAAAATCGAAGCTCGTTGACTCCAACGCGTTCACGATGCGCGCGATGCGTCCGTCGGGACCGTTTACGCGCGCCGCGATCACGGCGCGGTAGCACTCCCGCTCGATGCGCGCGTTCCAGTCGTGATACGGCGCGGCCCCCGGCTCACGCGGGACCTCTTCAAGCCACGGATCCTCGCGTGGCGGTTGGTAGAAATGGCCGTGAATGACGACCGAGCGGTCGGCGACGGTCATGGCCTTCCGCGACGCCGGGGCTGCGGAGCCGTGGTCTCCAGCACCTCTGCCACCGCCTCCACGACGTCCGGGAACAGGTCGTCCCGCTGATCCACGTCTGACGCGAGCCCCAGCGCGGCGGCTCGCTCTTCGCGCGATGCGTCCGGCTGGAGCCCGGCGATGAGTCGGGATGCGTCCGCGGTATGGAGGTCGAACCGCCGCTCCGCGTAGTCGGCCACGAGCCCCGTGGAGATGATGAACTGCCAGTCGGAGCTCTGAGCGAGCAGCATCTGCCGGGCGGCGGCGCCAAGCAGCCGGCGCCCTTCGCCGTCACGCAGCGCCGCCGGCGCAACGCTCCAGAACGCGTCTTCCAGCGGCCACAGCCGCTCCCAGGTCCACCGCGTGCGCTCATTGAGCCACATGGTGTGATCGCCCCGTGCGCCCCAGGACCCCTCGGCGAGGCGGACACGGCGGCTCGCTGTGCGCCGGTCGAGGTGCGTCGAAGCCGTGGCCGGGCACACCGTACCACCGGCCAGCCGGCGGAACAGCTCGCCCAGGAAGTGCACACCCTCGAACCACCAGTGGCCGTACAGCTCCGTGTCGAATGGCGCGACGATCACCTGGCCCGCGGCCCGCTCGTTCGCGGCGATTTCCCCGAGGAGATGCGCGAAGTGGTCTGCGTGTCCGGACGCGCGCGCGAACGCAGCCGCCGGGTCCCACGGGCGTTTCGCCCCCAGGTCTGTGTCCGGGCCCGTCACGCGCCACAACTTCAGCCCGCCGGGCCAGCGGATCTTGTGAAACTCGAGATACCCCTCGTCGCCCGGGTACCCGTGATGGCGGCTCCACACCTGCATGGAGGAGCGCGGGTCCCGAACGAACGCCGTGACCGGCGAGGTTGGCGGCGACGACACGACGTAGGCCTGGTACGGCGACCGCTCCACTCTTCGGCCGCTCGGCGCGTCGGGGTCGTGGCGTTCGGCGTCGAACCGCTCGGCGCCCAGCGGAACCTCGTGATAGGTGCCGAGCGGCATGCCCGCCGCCGCGAGATGCGCGTCCACGAAGAAGAAGGAGAAGCCAGCGCCCGCCACGTACTCCTCGATACCGGGCCGGTCGACTGCGGGGCGGTCGGCGCGGTGCGACCACGGTCCACGCGGCCGGTAGGCGCACTCCGGGAGCCAGCACCCGGCGGGGGCCTGACCGAACAAGCGGGTGTGCTCGCGGCGGCCCACCCCGAGTTGGAGGCGGACGCTCTCGTCCCGGCCGAGCAACGGCAGGTAGCCGTGCGTGGCCCCGCAGCTGATCAGCTCCAGGCGGCCCCGATGCCCCAGCTCGGCGAATGCGGTCACCAGGTTGCCGCCGATCGCGCGAAACAGATTCCGGAGGTGCTCGAGCCGCGCTCGCCAATACTCCGCCGTCGGTACCAGGTGCGCCTCGCCCGACCCCGCCAGCTCGGCAATGCCATCGCGGCACGCGGCGAGCCGGTTTTCCAGGAAATGCTCCATCTCTGCTTGGAACGTCGAGTGAGCGAGCTGGTTCGCGAGCACCGGGGTGAGGCCGAGCGTGATGGGCGCGTGAACCCCCTCCCGTTCCAGGGCCGTGAGCTGCTCCAGCAGCGGCAGGTACGTGTCGAGCGCCGCTTCGCACAGCCAGTCGCTGCCATGCGGCCAGCGACCGTGGTTCAAGACGTAGGGCAGGTGGCTGTGGAGCGTGAGGACGAAGTCCATCGAATCAAGCGGCGTGGCGCGCCATGGCTCGGTGGTACAACTGGTGATACGCCACGGCCGACGGTCCCCAGCTGAAATCTTTGATCATAGCCCGGCGCATCATGGCCTTCCAGGTCCTGCGGTTGGCGTAGGTCGCAAGCGTCCGGCGCATGGCCTCGGCCAACGCCGCGGGGGTGTACTCATCGAACACGAACCCGGTCACCCCGTCCTCGACCGTGTCCGCCAGGCCTCCGACGCGCCGGACGATGGGCAGCGTGCCATACAGCTGCGCCCGCATCTGCGTCAGGCCGCACGGCTCATACAGGCACGGCATGAGCAGGGCGTCCGCGCCGCCCAGCAGCCGGTGCTCGGCCTCATCCGTGAAGGTGAGCGGGACGGCGACGCGATCGGGCGCGCGGCGCGCCAGATCCGAGAGCGCCGTTTCATATCGCTCTTCGCCCCGCCCGATAAACACGAGCCGGCCGGGCATCTGGAGCAGGGAATCGTCGGCGAGGATCAGGTCCAGCCCTTTCTGCTGCACCAGCCGCGCGCTCATCGCGAACAGCGGAGCCTCTGTGTCCGGGGCGAGCCTGTGCTCCTCGAGCGTCGCAGCCTTGCAGCGGGCCTTGGGAGCGACGTCCGTGGAGTGGAACGGGGCCGGCAGGATGGCGTCGTGGCTCGGGTCCCAGACGTGGTCGTCAATGCCGTTCCTGATGCCGACGAACCGCTCGCCCAACCGGGTAAACGTATCGTGCAGCCCGAAGCCGCCCACGGGTGTGCGCAGCTCCGCGGCGTGGGTCGCGCTCACCGTCGTGGCGAAATCGCAGTACGAGAGACCTGCTTTCAGGACGTTCGCCCTTCCGTACCACTCCATGATCTCCGGGTGATACAGCGAAGCCGGCAATCCGAGATCGGCCAGCACTTCCGGCGCGAAATGTCCCTGGAAGGCGCCGTTGTGCACCGTGAGCACGGTTCCGATGCGATCGTAGCCGGCGCGGCCGGCCAGCGACTGCCGCAGGTAGGTGATGGCCAGGGCGGCGTGCCAGTCGTGCGCGTGCACGACGCCGGTATTGGGGGCCACGGTCGGGAGAGCTTCGAGCGCGGCGCGGCAGAAGAATGCGAACCGGCGGGCGCTGTCCGCATAATCGCCGCCTTCGCCGTAGATCCCCGCCCGATCGAAGTAGTCCGGATTGTCCACGAAGTACACGGCGCAGCACGATTCCGTGCCCGTGGCGCGGAACAGCCGGGCCTGTTCCACGCGCCCGGCGATGTTCACGGCGAACGGCGAACCGACGGGCGTGAGCGGGGTCCCGTGCTCCCGCACCTGACGGTGGAGTGGCAGGATGACGGTGACGGGAAGCTTGGCCCCGGCCTGGTACTCGGCCAGTCCGCGCACGGCTTCGGCGAGGCCGCCGGTGCGCGCGAACGGAAGGTATTCCGCCGAGAGATGTACGATGCCGGCGCCGCCGGGGAGCGGCTCGAGCGCGCGTCGGTGCGTCGCGCGTCGCCGGGATCGCGCCGCTTTCGTCATCCGTCTGGGGGATCGCCCGGAGGTTCCTCCCCGCCCAGGATCGGGAGATAGTACTCGCGCACGTACCGCTGCACCATGCTGCGCGCGGTGAACCGCTGGCCCGCCTCCCGCATCGCCTGCCGCATCCGCTCCACCCAGTTGAGCGGGACCCCTCGATCGTCCCGGTCGAAGAACATGGGGACGATTTCGCCTTCCAGCAGCGTGTACAGGTGCCCCGCATCCAGCTCGTCGGCGCGATCGGCCGGCGACCGGGGGATCGCCCAGCCATTCCAGCCCGTGAATCCTTCGGCCCACCAGCCGTCCAGCGTGCCGAGCTGGGGCACGCCGTTGATCGCGGCCTTCATGCCGCTGGTTCCGCTCGCCTCCATCGGCACGCGGGGGACGTTCAGCCAGAGGTCCACACTCTGCACCAGGCGGTGCTCCAGGTGCATCTCGTGGTCCTCGAGAAACGCGACGCGACCCTCGAAACTCGGATCGCGAGCGAAAGAGAAGACGCGCTGCAACACCCGCTTGCCCTGCTCGTCGGCCGGATGAGCCTTGCCGGCAAAGATGAGCTGCACGGGCCTGCGGGGGTTCACCAGGAGGCGGCGCAGGCGATCCGGGTCGCGGAACATCAGGTCCGCGCGCTTGTAGGTCGCGAACCGGCGGGCGAACCCGATGGTGAGGGCGCCCATGCCGAGCAGGATGCCGCCGCTCACCAGCTGTCCGGGCTCGTGCTCCTGGCTGCGCCAGCGGCGGCGCGCATCCTCGCGGATGTACCCCAGCAGGCGCTGCTTCAGCCCGAGGTGGACGTTCCACAGCGCGGCCTCGTCGATCGTCAACACGCGGTCCCACGAGGTCGGATCGTCCAGGCAGCTCCCCCAGTCAGGTCCGAGATGCGCATCCAGCAACTCCATGACGGGGTTCGCCATCCAGGTGGCCAGGTGGACGCCGTTGGTCACGTGGCGAATCGGGACGTTGGAGGCGTCGCGCTTGGGCCAGAGCCCCTGCCAGATGCGCCGGGTCTCCTCGCCGTGCAAAGAGGACACGCCGTTGGCGTAGCCGGACAGACGGATCGCAGCGGCGGTCATGTGAAACTGTCCGGGGTCGCCGCCTGGACTGCGTCCGAGACGAAAGAACTGCTCACGCGGCATTCCCATGCTCTCCCAGAGCGGACCGGCGCAGGCCTGGATCTGATCCCGCGAGAACACGTCGTGCCCCGCAGCGACCGGGGTGTGGGTGGTGAAGATGGACACGTTGCGTACCCGGTTCACCGCGTCGGCGAACGAAGCGCCCTGGGCGATGTGCTCCCGCAGCCGCTCGATCAGCATGAAGGTGGCGTGGCCCTCGTTGGCGTGCCACGCACCCACGGAGATGTCGAGCCGCCGCAGCAGCCGGACCCCCCCGACGCCCAACACCCACTCCTGCCGCAGCCGCATCTCTGGTCCGCCCGAGTAGAGCCGTTGCGATACCGTCCGGTCCTCCGGGTGGTTCTTCTCCAGGTTCGTGTCCAGGAGGTAGATCGGAATCGAGCCGGCGTGCAGGCGCCACGCGCCCACGTGCAGCGTGCGGCCGCCCGTGAGGATCTCGACCAGGTACGGGCTGCCGGACGGGTCCAGCACGGGTACGATGGGCACGGTGGCCGGATTGATGGGATCGTCCGAGCTTTCCTGCCAGCCGTCCGGCCGAATCCGCTGATCGAAGTATCCGAGTTGATACAGCAGGCCGACGCCGACCAGCGGCACGCCCAGATCGGAGCAGGCTTTGCAGTGATCTCCCGCCAGGACGCCGAGGCCGCCGGAGTAGATCGGTACCGAGTTGTGCAACCCGAATTCGGCGCAGAAGTAGGCGATGGTGGCCCTGGCCTGTTCGGGGTAGCGCGCCCGGAACCACGTGCCCTCGCGAGTGAGCGCGTGCCGGAGCTCGGCGAGCGCGCGCTCATAGCGCGTGACGAGCTGCGCGTTACCGGCGCACTCCACCAGCCGCGCCGGGTCCGCCCGTTGGAGAAACTCGACGGCGTTGTGCCGGGTCTGGTGCCACAGGATATCGTCGATGTCGCGGAACAGCCGCCGCGCTTCCCGATTCCAGCTCCACCACAGGTTGGAAGCGATGATGCCGAGGCCGGCGATGCGCTCGGGCAGGTGGGGGACGAGATCTTCGGCCTGGGCCATACCGGCAGCAAGCTAGCCGCGCATCCGGCGGGCGCCAGTTCGTGAAGAGAGATTCACGGGGCCTTGGTAGCGTCGCCGCCGAGCGTCGTGCAAATTAAGGCGACGGAGGTGCCGCATGGTGCATACAAAAGACCCCACGCTTTGGAGTGGCGGCTTCTCATTGGACGACGCGGCCCGGCTCTACAAGCGCACCCGGGCCGGGACAGCGGCCCGCTGCCCGACGTGTCGCGGAGCCATGCGCTCCGTGGTGTCGCAGGTTACCGAGGCCCGCGTCCGCATCCTGCAATGCGATCGCTGCGGGCGCAGCGTGGTTTTTGACCAGGCGGTGGAAGCCGAGGAGTAGGATCGCCCGCCATCGCCTGCCGCTGGACGCCCCTCCGATTCTCGCCGTACCTTCTCGCTGACGACCTTCCTGGAGACGCTGATGCATCGCCGAACCTTCGTCACCTGGGTCGGCGCGATCCTGCTCGCGCTGGCTTCCGCGGCGACCGCCCAGACGCCGCGGCCCATGACCATTGTGGACCTGCTGAATGTCCCGGGATTGTCCGACGCCGAGCTGTCTCCTGACGGGCGACAGCTCGTCTACGCGCTCTCGACCGCGGATTGGGAGCGAAACCGCCGCGTCAATCACGTCTGGCGGGTCAACGTGGACGGTTCCGGATCCGTGCAGCTCACCAACGGCACGGAGGGGGAGAGCGGCCCGGCCTGGTCGCCGGATGGCTCGCGCATCGCCTTCCTCGCGCGGCGCGGCTCAGGCTCGGAGGAGGAAACACAGATCTTCCTGCTTCCCAATACCGGCGGCGAAGCGATTCCGCTGGGCAAGCATCCGACCTCGGTGTCGAACATCACATGGTCGCCGGATGGCCGGTTCATCTATCTCATCGCGGCGGATGACAAGACGGAGGAAGAGAAGGCGAAAGAGGAGGATAAGGACGACGTCTTCGCTTTCGACGAGAACTTCAAGCAGCGGCACCTGTGGCGGATGTCACTGGCGGATGCCAAGGCGACCCGGATCACGAGCGGAGACTTCTCCGTCGGTCAGTACTCCGTCTCACTGGACGGCATGTGGATCGCCCACCATCGCGCGCCGTCGCCGCTCATCGGTGACGGTGGGAAGAGCGAGGTGTGGGTGATGGGCGCCGCGGGCGACAACCCGCGGCAGCTGACCAGGAACGGCGTGGGGGAATCCGGGGCCGCGCTGTCGCCGGACAATCAGCAGCTGCTGTTCCTCGCTGACGGCAGCGAGCGGTTCGAGCCGTACTTCAACTCGAAGATCTTCCTCATGCCCGGCGCGGGCGGGCCGGCTCGGCTCCTGATGGGGCCGGAGGCTTTCGCGATCGGTTCGGCGCGCTGGTCGGCCGACGGCCGGTCGATTTTCTTCGTCGCCAGCTCGGGCGTCCGGTCCGACCTGTACCGCTACGATGTCGCCCGGGGTCGCCAGGAGCGGCTCACCACCGGCGACCACGCGATCTCGGGATGGCGGTACCAGGCGAAGAGCGGCACGCATCTGTTCGGCATGAACGAATCCGCTAATCCCGGGGACCTTTGGACGCTCGCGTCCACGGCCGGGGCCCAACCGGTGCGGGTCACGCGCGTGTTCGACTACCTCGCGCGGGACTACCGGCTGCCGCGCCAGGAGGCGGTGCAGTGGAAGGGCGCCGACGGGGTCACGGTCGAGGGCATGTTGTACTACCCGCTCGACTACCAGGCCGGCCAGCGCTACGCGCTGGTGGTGCAGACGCACGGGGGCCCGCGGGCGGCCGATCAGTTCGGGTTCCCTTCCGCGAGCAACTACGAGGCAGTGCTGGCGTCGAAGGGGTACTTCGTGCTCCAGCCGAACTACCGCGGCAGTACGGGGTACGGTGACGCTTTCTTGCGCGACATGGTGGGGCACTACTTCAACCAGGCGCACCTCGACGTGATGACCGGCGTGGACCATCTGATCGCGCGCGGTATGGTGGACGGCGACCGGATGGCCAAGATGGGCTGGAGCGGCGGCGGACACATGACCAACAAGATCATCACGTTCACGAACCGGTTTAAAGCGGCCTCCTCCGGCGCGGGGGCAGTGAACTGGATCTCGATGTACGCCCAGAGCGATACACGCACGTTCCGCACGCCCTGGTTCGGCGGGACGCCGTGGCAGACTAACGCGCCGATCGACAACTACTGGGACAGCTCGCCGCTCAAGGACATCGCGAAGGTCACCACGCCGACGCTCGTGCTCGTGGGGCAGAACGACGTGCGCGTGCCGATGCCGCAGTCGGTGGAGCTGTATCGCGCGCTCAAGTCGAACGGGGTACCCACGCGGCTGTACGTGGCGCCACGCGAGCCGCACGGCTGGCAGGAGCTCAGGCACCGCCTGTTCAAGGCCAACGTGGAGCTCGAATGGTTCGAGAAGTGGGTGATGGGACGGACGTACACGTGGGAGAAGCCGCCGGCGAGTGCCGCGCCCGTGGCCGCGGGGGGGAACGGCGACGGGCGGGGGCGGTAGGAAGCGCGCCTCGTACACGCGGCGCGAACCGAGTGGTCCCGAAGGGCGCGTGGGCGGCGTGTGGTCTCGGCGCGCGCGCTCGAACTCCGCGTCGCTCAGGGGCGGATGGGGCCTCTGCTACGCCTATGGGCCGATTCGGCGTCAAGCGCCGCGTGACGTTTCCGGGTTCGCGCCCCGGCTTCGCTCCGGCCCCATCCGCTCCCTCGCTCCGCGGAACACCCGAGCGCGTGCGCCGTGTCCACGCGCCGCTCAGCACCCGGAGGGGCCATTTGGTTCGCGCCGCGTGGTGCCGCCACCTGAGATCACCGGGACTGGACCCGCCGCGTCCTCCTGGCGATCATGCGCGCCTATGAACGCTAACGCTTGGCAGTTTCCCGCCTGCGCGCTCTTGCTCGCGGCCTGCTCCGGCGCGCTCCCGAGCACGGTCCCGCGGACCACTCCAGCTCCTGAGCCTACTGTCGGCGTCCTCGTGATGGCGCACGGTGGATCTCCCGCCTGGAACGCCGCCGTGCAGGATGCCGTCGCGCCACTCGGTCGCAAGCTGCCCGTGGAGATTGCATTCGGTATGGCTGACTCGGCTTCGTTGCAGCAGGGCGTTACGGCCCTGGAGCAGCGCGGGGTCGAGCGGATCGCGGTGGTGCGGTTGTTCATCTCGGGTCATTCGTTCCGTCATCAGACCGAGTATGTGCTGGGGCTGCGCGCTGACCCGCCGGCGGTGTGGGTCGGCCACGCCTCGGAAGGGCACGGCCCTCATGCAACCGGGCCGGTGCGCCGGCGGGCGGACGTCCGGCTCAGCGCGAACGGGATCGCGGAGTCGCCGGTGGTGGGAACAATCCTTAAGGAGCGGGTCGAGCGGCTCAGCGTGGATCCCCGGCGCGAATCCGTCCTGGTGCTAGCGCACGGGATGGAGAACGATGAAGAGAACGCCGACGTGCTGCGCGGCTTGATCTCGTCCCTGGACTCGATTCGCGCCCCGGGTTCGTTTCGGGTCGTTCGGGGTGAGACGCTGAGGGAGGACTGGCAGGCGGAGCGTGAGGTTGCCGAGCGGAGGATCCGTCGGTTCGTCGAAGATGCCGCGACCGATGGGGATGTGTTGGTCGTCCCGTTCAGGCTCTCCGGATTTGGTCCCTACGCCGAGGTGCTCTCCGGTCTCAGGTACCGTGCGGACAGCACGGGGTTGCTGCCGCATCCGCTGGTTGCGGAGTGGATCAGGGAGACGGCGGAGGAGGTGGTGTGTGGGGCGGGGTGGGGAGGTCTGCCGGGAAGCTGCGCCGCCGCGACGCGATGACGGTGGCCACGAGCGGCTTGAGCATGGCATAATACGCCCGGTTGGCGGCGGAACGGAACAGGTCAGCGGCAAGATTGGTGGCGGCGGCTTGAAGCGCCTCGTCCGCCTGCACCATCCGGTATTCCACGAGCGCCCGGATCTTGTCGCCTTCGGTCAAGCGGCGATTCCCTCGCGGCGGATATGTGCCACCAGGCTGCTCGCCGACATCGGCCCGCGCTCGAACTCCTCCTCGGACATGATAATGGCGGGGATCACCCGCCCGTGCTCGAAGGCTACCTCCCACGCACAGCGCCGCAGCTCGTCCTCAAGAGTGCTGGTAACCTCTGGAACGACCACGCACATGTCAAAATCCGACTGCGGATCGGCGTCCCCGCGTGCGCGGGAGCCGAACGCCCAGATGCGGGCGCGCGGCTCCACCCGGCTCACGCGCTGAGCTAACTCCCGCAGAATTCGGCGGTCTTCAGGGGACAGCGTTACACCTCCTGCTACGGCGTGTGTTTTCGCTTCCCGATAACTAATCTGGGCCATCCCTGCGTCACCGCGCAATCATGCCTGTCCCGCATCGGGCGAGATGGTCGTTACGGGACCGGAGCGGTGAGCAGGTTCCCGTTGGCGAGGTAGGTGAACGCGCCCGTCTCGGCGCCCAGGTCTCGGCCGACGACACCGCGTCGGTCACCGAGGTCAGCCGGTGGAAGGTCCCCGCCATGCTCTTGGTGAGGTTGTCGATCAGCGTCCCGATGTCCCGCCCGGCGGTGCGGAGTTGTTCCTGAGGGCGGCGGAGTTGGTGAATGGAGATTCCGTCCGATCTACCGCATGAACCACGCGGCGAGCCCCAACGGAATCGCCACGTACAACACCAGGTCCCGAATCAAATAGGCGAGCACGAACAAGAGCAGCAGCTTCGGCCCGCGCTTGTGCAGCAGGCCTTTCCACCCCAGCGCTCGCCGTTCGTCGCGCAGCGCGCGAAACAGCCCGGGGAGGCGGCTATTCACGGAGTCGCTCCCGCATGGCTCCAAGAATAGCGCGTGGTATGGACAACGTCACCAGCAGGTGGTGACCAGCGCCGACATCACCTCTCGCTCTACCGAACCCCCCGTTGGCCGGTTGAGCAGCACGCCGTTCACCACCAGCGCCGACGAGCCTCCGCCATCCAGGTTCAGGGCGTCCACGGCTCCCGCTGAGCGCATCAGCCACGCCAGCTCCTCGAGGTTGACCCCGCGGCTCAGAGGTTGTCGGCCGTCCACGACCATGAGAATGAGTTTCCCATCCGTTGTGCGGCCCGCCGCGGTGCGCGGATGCACCGCGGGGATCGAGCTGCCGAAGAACACTTCCTGGTCCGCGGTCACGCGCACCACGCCGTCCCTGAGCAGAGCGGGGCCCGCGCCGAGCGCCTGCTCCACGGCCCACGGCCGGGCGCTATCCCACGGCAGCCCTGGCGCCGGCATGCCGGGCCGATTGAGACGGGGGGCATCCCACGCCACGACCGAGTCGCGCCGGCTCGAGGCCCAGCGGACCTCCATCGCGCCGCCCTTTACCCAGCCAAGGGCCGCGCGGGTCGCCGGATAGCTCACCGAATCCCTGGTGACCGATGCCGTGGCGGGCGCCAGCACTCGGCCTTCGAGCACGAGCAGGCCGCCGTGAACGGCCGGTGTCCGGTCCATGGAGAAATAGCCGCCGTTCACCGCCACGCACGCGCCGGGCTCGGCCGCGAAGCTCGAGACCGTTTCCCGCCGGTCGGCTGAATCGTCCGACACGCGCACGCGCGTTGCGATCACGGGGTCTGGTTCGTCAATGCTCACGTACCAGGCCCGGAGCGGGATCGAGTCGTTGACGCCCGCGTGCACACGCACGCCCGCGGGCAGCGCGGCGTTCACCGAGTCGAGCGGTACCCACTCCATCAGCACCGCGGCCAGTCCGGTCCGAGCCGCGGCGTCGCAGCCCATGAGTGCGCCGAGCGCGGTGCCGAGCGCAGCAAAGCGAAGATGACAGTACCCGGTCCGTCGCATGAGATCGAACATAGATGCGCCCGGTACACGGGGCAAAAACAAGGGTGTGGCGTTCCTGCCGCACTCGCCGATAGGTTTGTGGCGGGAGGGGGCCGGAGTGGACATCAAAACGCTCAAGGACCAAGCGCGTGGGCTGGAGCAGCAGGGGCGTGTCGCCGACGCGCTCGCGCTGTATCGCCAGGTCATCGACCAGCTCGATAGCACGACGCTGATCATCCGTGAGTTGCCGCTGTTCGTGAAGGTCGGCGAGCTCTCGGCCAAGGTCGGCGATGGCGCGGGTGCTATCTCCAGCTACGAGAAGGCCGCGGAGCACTACGCCGACGACGGGAATACGCCGAGCGTGGTGGCGCTGTGCGTCAAAATCCTGCGCGTGGACGTGCGGCGTACCGCGGTCTACTTCCGTCTGGCGCGGCGCATGCTGGACCGGGGACACGTCGAGCCGGCGCGCACGCTGCTCGTGGATTTCGCCGAGCGGTCCAAGCAGCAGCGGTTGTTGGACACGCTCCAGGCGGCGGCGACGCGACCAGCCGGTGACGTGCAGGCGATCCTGGCCCACCTGATTGAGTCGGCCGAGAAGAGCCTCAAGGCCCGCGAGGAGCGCCCGGCAGCCCCGGAAGCCGCCGCCCCGCGAGCCCCTCAGCCGCCGGCCGCCGGGCCGCCGCCACCCCCGCCGGCGCCGCCGCCGCCCCC
>JACQHC010000171.1 GCA_016199245.1 Gemmatimonadota bacterium
CAGCGCCGCGTAGCGGCCGGCGTCGGCCACGCGAGCCGCGTTGAACCGCTGACCGCGTGACAACCAACCGTCCCCAACACCCTTCATCTTCACGACGGGAGACCGGTCATTCATCGGGGTCATGCCGTGCTGGCGGATGGTGAACTCGAGCCGCGCGGGCGTGCCCACGCGGAGATACTCCGGGAGATCGTGCACCGTGATCACCGCCCAGCCGCCGAACGGGCTCGGCGCGGCGGCAACGAGCACCAACGCAAGTCCGGCCAACCCCAGAGTGCGTCGCATGACAGGCCTCTCTTTCGTCAGTCCGTGGTCCATTCCCAGAGCCGGCGACCCAGGCGCACCCACCAGGACTCCGCCTCCTCGGACCACATCGGGCTCAGGTCCCTGCGCCAGCGCTCGAGCATTGGACGCTCGAGCGCGAGGATTCCTTCCCTGGCGACGCCGTCGGGCGGCGGTGACAGGTCCGCCAGGCGATCGAACACCCGCTCACGCAACGCGGGGCGCACGCGCTGGACGATGTGCCACAGCGTGATGCCGCTCTGCTGGCGCAGCGTGATGAAATCGGTCGGCTGGCGCAGCGCGCCGAATACGACATCCAGATCGGCATCGTCGCCCGCGCCCGCGTCGAGCCGGCGCAGCGCCGCCTGCGCATCTGCCGGGAATCCCTCCGGATACGGCGTGCCCGGCCGCCCGCCCCGTGCCACCTCGGCCACCATCCCCGCCGGCACGAGCGAGACGGCCGCGTTCTCCGCGAGCTCCACCCAACCAGCGGTCACGTGGAGACGGCTGGCGCCGGTCGTGTCCAATTCCAGCGTGTACGCGCATCCCAAATCGGTGGCGAGAGCGGACGGCGTGCGTACGACAAACAAACGCGGAGGCGCGGCGATCGCCGCCTTGAGCAGGCCCGACTCCAGAGCGAGCCGGTGCTCCAGCAGCCCGCCCTTTTCGATCCGCACCCGCGTGTTCGGTCCTACCTCGACCGTTCCGATCCGGCCCACGGCCAGCTCAGCGCGGGACGCGGGATCGGTCACCAGCCACTCGCCGGCTCCAAGCTCACCACCGCCCGTGAGGGCGACGCCGCCAACCCGCGGCGCGCCCGCCAGGGGTAGCACGGCCCAACGGGACGGCGCTCGGTAGGCAACGTAGCTCCCGGCGAGCGTGCCCGTCACGACCGCCGCCACAGTCGCGGCGGCCACCAGCCACGGCCTCGCCGGTCGCCGAGCCACGGGCACCGGCCGCACGGGCTCCGCGGACGCGAGCGTTGCCTGAATCCGATCCCACAACCCACGAGGCGCGGCGCTCAGCGGCAGCCGCCGCAACAGCCGCTCGACCTCTGCGGGGTCAAGATCGCCGTGCATGGTCTCCCTCGTCCTCTCGCGGGCGTGCCGGACGCAGATGCCGGAGCTCCCGGGCCAGGATCACGTGGGCGCGATTGAGGCGCGACGCCACGGTGCCGCTCGTGACGCCCAGCGCCTGGGCGATCTCGTCGTAAGACAAGTCGTCGAAATACCTGAGGAGCACGGCGATCCTGAGCTTGGCCGAGAGCCGGCCCACGGCCGCCACCACGTCCGCGTCAGGCTCGGCCGGATCAGCCGCCTGGACTGGGGGATGAATAGCGGCGGGGAGGTCGCCGAAGAACAACAGGCGCCGCCGGCGCCGCAGCTCGTCCATGCAGGCGTGCGCCGCGATGCGGTAGATCCAGGTCGAGAGCCGCGCGGTTCCGCGGAACGAGCGAGCGGCCCGGAACACCTTCACGAACACCTCCTGGGTCACGTCCTCGGCGGCGGCCCGCTCGCCCTTCAGGAAGTGGAGGGCGACGGAAAACACGCGGTCCCGATACCGCTCGAAGACGGCGCGTTGCGCCTGGGGGTCGCCCCGGCGGCAGCCTTCGAGGATCTCGGTGTCGCTCTCCGGCTGCGTCACCGGGCCTGCCCCATTTCACACAGTTAGACGCGACACGTGCCGTGGTTCTTCCGTGCCTGACGGGTTTAGACGTCTCAGGGAGGTCAACGTCTTGACAGTCATTGGAGCACCGGCATTGTACCGGCTCGCCCACGATTTGGTTCCGGAGGCGCCGGGCTTGACGCCGGCTTGACGCGGTCCCGCCAGGCTGTGCGCGGAGGTCACCATGCGACGACTCGCCGTCACGCTCCTCTGCGTTTCCGCGTGCTCACGGGCGGTGTACGAGCCGCGGCTCCACGCGCCCGACGTCCCACCGAGGATGTACAGCGTCCACAACGGCAGGCTCAAGGTCCACCTCACGTCCGGCGACCTGGTCGTGCTCACCTCCTGGACGCCGAGTGAGACTGCCCTGTCCGGCACCGGCACGCGGTATGACATCTTACGCCGGATCACCAGCGAGGGCCGGCAGCTTCTCCCGCTCGACTCGATCGCCCTGCTGGAATCAGAAGTCCGGACGGGCTCGCGACCGGACGCCACCGTCGGGATGGCCATCTGGACCACGATCTGGGGCGTGTTCACGGGCATCTGCGTCGCCGACCCCAAGTCGTGCTTTGGCTCGTGTCCCACGTTCTACGTCGCGACCGACTCCGGCGAGGCACTCGCCGCTGAAGGGTTCTCAGCGAGCATCGCCAGAGCGCTCGAAGCGCGTGATCTGGACGCTCTGTTCCCCGCGCGTGCGATGGGAGGCGATTTCACGGTGCGCATGCGGAACGAGGCACTCGAGACCCACGCGGTACGGAGCCTCACGCTCCTCGCCGTACGGCGACCGAGGGGAGGGCGGGTGCTGGCGTCCTCGGACGGCACGCTCTATCCCGCAACCGCCGTCCGCGGGCCAATCGCCTGCCGCGCACCGGAGGGCGATTGCCTCGCCGCGCTCCGGGCGCAGGACGCCGTGGAACGCACGTCGCTCGCCGATTCGATCGACCTCGCGGCGACGGAGACGATCGAGCTCACTTTCCCCGCGGCCACCGGCCGGTTGGGCCTGGTGCTCGCGGCCCGGCAGTCACTCATGTCCACCTATCTGTTCTACGAGACGATGGGCTTCCTCGGCAGCCGCGCCGGCGAGACGCTGGCGGCGCTCGAGCGCGGCGGGCCGGAGGTGGCCGGGCGGGCGATGGGCATGGCACGGCTTATCGGCCGGATCACCGTGGAGGTGCTGGCAGGCAACCAGTGGACGTTGATCGGTTCACACGACGAAGCGGGACCGCTGGCCACGCACGTCGAAGTGCTGCCCTTCACCACGGAAGGCCCGGGTCCAGTCCGCATCCGGCTCACGGCCAGCCGGGGGGCGTGGCGCCTCGACTGGGTAGCACTCGCCGACCTCGGCGAGCCGACTGAGGCCGTGGTGGTCGAGCCTGAGGCGGTGTTGCGTGGAGACCGGCCGGACGCCGCCGCGCTCGCGCTGCTCCGAGATCCGGGACGACATCTCGTCACGTACCCGGGCGACGCCTACGACGTTGTGTTCCGCCTCCCGCCGGCGGACGGCGAATGGGAGCTCTTTCTCCAGAGCGAGGGATACTACTACGAGTGGATGCGCTCGGAGTGGCTCGCGGACGAGGACCCCGCGCTCGCGGCCCTCGTACTAACCGACCCCGCCGCGGCGCTCCGCGTCCTGGCGCCGGAATACAAGCGCGGTGAAATCAAGATGGAGCAGTCGTTCTGGTCCAGCAGGTTCGGGAGGTGACCATGCGCGGCGCGTTCGCTTTCACACTGATGCTTTCAGGCCTCGCGAGCGGCTCCGGATACGCTCAGCAGGCGTCGTCGGTATTGGGCAGGAAACTCGATCTTGGGCTTCGCGGATCGCAGTCGGTATCGGGTGAATTGCTCGCCGTGGAGCGGGACAGCCTGTGGCTGCTCCTCCCGCCGGATCGCGTGCGTGTCGTCCCGCTCGGCGACGTTGTAAGCGTGCAGGCTCGGCACCGCGGCCTCACCGCGGGCGGTGTCTTGGGGTGGACCGTCGTTGGCGGTTTGATCAGCGGTGCGCTGCTCACGGCCGCGTGTAGCAGCGTGGACGACGCCGACTGCGGTCAGGTCTTTCCGGCGGTGTTCCTGAGCTGGGGGCTTGTCGGTGGGCTCAGCGCTGCCGTGATGTCCGGCGGACGACCGCGGTCCATCCACATCGCTGCCGGTTCGTTGGCGCCGTACGCGCGATTCCCACAGGGGCTGCCCGATCGGTGGACACCGGACATGGCGCGGGGCCCGGATCCCGGGCGGGGCGATCGCAGCGGCCGACCGTGAGGCGGATCCTTCTGATCGTTTCTCTACTACCTCATGCCGGCTCAGTTCGTGCCGCACATGCCGCCGCAACATCCACCGGACGGCGTCGGATCGGCGCAGCCCTCGGGCGCGGCGCGCTTCACAGCGATCCCCACCCAACCCGTAATCCGGCGCTCCGCGCGCTCACCACACTCCGGGCACTTGGTCCGCGTGGCGGCGGACATCTTCTCCAGGCGCTCGAACTCGTGGTCGCACGCCCCGCAGCGGTAGACGTAAGTAGGCATACAGCTAACAACTCTAAGCGCTCCTCGGCCCGGGGGGCAAGCAGGCTGTCACCACGCCGCCTGGATTCGCCTGACGGCGCGCCGCGGTCAGCGCACGTCGTATCTCAGGAACTTCCAGAACGCCAGCATCAGCGTCACCGCGCTCCACAGTCCCAGAATCACCAGGTCCGGCGCGGCCCGGCCGGCCGCCACGCCCATCGACTCGGCCCGGGCACTGTACTGCGGCATCGGGGCCGCCCGGGCGCCTGAGAGGTGAGCGTATCCAGGACTAGGATGCGCACCGGCCGGCAAAGGTCGCGAGGCATCCGGCTCCAGACCGGGCGGCCTCGCACGCTCCCATGGTAACCTTACGAACCCGGGCCGGACCAAATAATATCTA
>JACQHC010000156.1 GCA_016199245.1 Gemmatimonadota bacterium
ATTTGCATCACACCGCTGCAAGTTCACATCGACCGTCTGCAAGCTTACATGGGGCTCATGTCAATTCGCATCAGCCTCCTGCAAGTTCGCATCGGGCGTCTGCAAGCTTGCATCGGGCTGATGTCAATTCACATCACCCTCCTGGAAACTTGCATCGGCTGTCTGCAAATCGACATGAGGGTGATGTCAATTGACATCACCCTGCTGCAGACTTGCACTCGCCGTCTGCAAATTGACATCACCCCGATGCCAATTGACATGACCGCGATGTCGATTGACGTCACCCCGCTGCAAGATCCCTCGCGTGCGGCGTGGGCTTTCATGAGGCAGGCCGTGGTCGCCATCGCCTTCCGTCAAATCGACCCCAGCATAGCACCCACTGTCAGCGACGCCCTGCTGCAATCTGTCTTCCAGGCGTCTGTCGGGTGTCGCTCGTCCTTGCGACGTGACACCTCTGCACGGGTTATCCACCGCACGGCGAGGGGGAGCCGGAGGATGGTGTTCCAACCCTCTCAACCCCTGTGATCCCCTGTCATGCGTGGACCTGGCGGGGCGTGGGACTCCGGTTCGTGGACCCGACCACGGGGCGGCTCAGCGTCGGACCGCACGGACTGGGGGTCGTCTCCCGGAGTGCGCTACGTCGCCGTGTTCGCTGCTTTCGGCGGCGGCGGCTGGCCCGAGGGAATCCCGAGCCGCTGCCCCAGCTCAGCGAAGCGCGGATGGGTGCGCAGGGGGCCGAGCCGCGCATCCCACGCCAGGTGGACCACGAACATCGACCGCTCGGCCAGCGCCTTGGCGAGCCACTCGAATGCGCGGTCGTTCTCCCCCAGGCTTGCGTAGACCAGGGCGATGTCGTACGCGGGCACCTATCCTCGCCGGGCCTGCGTCAGGAGTTCGCTCAGCATCCCGCGCGCTTCGGCCCGCTCCCCGTTCCGCGCCAGCGCCTGCGCCAGCGCCGCGCGAGCAAACGGGAGCTCCGGCGCGAGGGAAACGGCTTCGCGCATCGAGCTCACCGCGTCACCGTACCGCCCCTGCCCTGCCTCAGCCCAACCCTGAATGATTTGAGCCCAGAAATTCGGCATCAGGCGCTGCGCTTCTGCCGCCTGGGCGAAGGATCGGTCGAACTGCTCGTCGAACAGGCTGTGCCACCCGAGGCAGCCCGTGAGCATCGGGTTGGCCGGATCGAGCTCCACGGCGCGCCGACTCGATGCCACGGACTCAGCACCACGTCCCATGGCGAGAAGAAAGTGCGCGTAGTCGTGATGCACCTGCGCATTGCTGGGGCTGAGCAGCAGGGCTCGCGCAAAACTCTGCTCCGCGGCCGCCCAATCGTAGTCGACGTGCGTATTCACGAGCGCCATCAGGCCGTGGGCTTCGCCAAGATTCGAGTCCACGGCCAGCGCGGCCGTCGCGGCGCGCCGCATCTGGCTGAACGCTTCCAGAGGGGCGACTTCTCCAAAGAAGGCTCGGAAGTAGTAGGCGCGAGCCAGCGCCGCATACGCCGGGGCGTTCGTGGGATCTACTCCCACGGCCTGTTGGAATGACGCGATCGCTTCCTCCAACCGCCATTGCCCCGCGAAGGAGGATCCTTTCAGGTAGGCCTCCTGCGATTCCGGCTTGGTCGCGCGATGCGCGCCGAGTTCCAGACGGAAGCGCCCGCCCACCGCCCGCGCGACGTCCAGCCCCACCTGGCGCTGGAGGCCGAGCAGTTCGCCGATTCGACCGTCGTAGCTGCCGGTCCACAGGTTCTGATCGTCCCGTCCCCGCACCAACTTCGCGGTGATCCGGACGTGATCGCCCTCGCGCATCAGCGCTGCCTCGATCAAGAACCTCGGCGTTCAGCTCCCGCGCGATCTCTCGCATGGGCTTGTGCATCATCTTGTACTGCATCACCGACGTGCGGGAAATGACCTTCAGGCCCGGCAGCCTCGAGAGGTCGTTGATCAGCGCCTCTGTGAGGCCATCGGCGAGAAACTCTTGTCGGACGTCACCTGACAGGTTCGCCAGGGGGAGCACCGCGAGCGTTCCTACCCCAGAGTGAGACCCGAACAAAGTCGCGAGCGGCCCGCGTGCAACCCATGCTGTCGCGCCCAGTACCGCCACTGTTGCCGCGACCAGCGCGAACCCCCGGCGGCGGCCAAGCGCGCCCGGCGCGCCTCGCGGCCTCGTGCGACGCCGGCGCGCCGCTCGCTCGCGAGTCGTGCTCGTGGTGCTGATGTCCGGCTCGGCCGCTGCCAGGGCCTCCACCAGCTCGGCGGCGCTCTGGAGACGATCCGCCGGAAGGCGGGCCAGCATGGCAGCGATGATCTCGGCCAGCGCGTCGGGGACCAGCGCGCGCCCGTCGCGAATGTCCGGCACGTCCTCGGTCAACCGGCTGACGAGCATCGCCTGCACTGTTGCCCCCCTCGGCGACGACGCTCCCGCGGTCGGTGATCCACACGAACCGGCCGTCGGGCGTCGCCGTCATGCCGTGGCTGTCACGCGTCGTTGCCGCATCGGCGAGCAGCTGTGTCGGCGCGGGTTGGTTGATCGCGTTCGTCGCCGCCACGTCGCGGGGCGAAAGCCGATACGCAAAGAAACCGGCGCCGCTGTTGATCACGACGTCGTCCCCTACCTGCATGCCCATCAGCCCGCTCCCCTGGATGGTTGCCTTGTCGTACTCCGCCCGAACCGGCATCGGCGTGGTCTTGGGGTCCACGACCAACAGCCCGCCGCCCCGCAACGTGACGAAGGCCAGGCGGCTCGTGGACGTGATGACCGGCACGATCGGCGCGTTGTCCGGCCGCACGTCGGCCAACTGGCAGGGCATGCCGGACGGCGCCGTGCACGACGCGAGATCGAGCGTCGCCGCCGGGTCGAACGAGAATTGATTGGTGGCGTAGTTAGACGTGATCCGCTCCAACAGCTTCCCGTTCTGGTTGGCCACCAGGATGTAGGAATCGTCGGGAGCCGGCGTGGCCAACGTGTTCACTGACAATGGCAGCGTCGTGATCGACAACGGGAGTTTCGACTGCGACGGAGACGGGACCCCAGATCCGAACGTCATCGGTGACCTACGCCTACCAAGCCGCGGGGCCCTCAGCGACCGGTTGACGGCCTCCGGCGGGAGGGATGGAATTGGTGTGAGGGTGTCGAGTCTGTGAATGCGGAGTGCGGTGAGTTGATTGCCTTCTCGTGACGAGCATTGAGACGGTGACCGGAGGGAACGGCAGAATGTAAAATGTCCAATGTCCAACTTCGAAGTTCTACATTCTGCGTTGGACATCCGACTCCGTCGGCGATGAACTCCCGCTCCCGCTCCGGATCGTGCACGATGAGAACGTCCGCGTCGCCGCGGCGCCCGATCTCCATGGCCTGCCCGCTCCCTACGGCCAGGACCTTTACGTTCCGCCCGGTGGCGCGCTCGAAGGCGGGAAGCAGCACATCGAGCAGGCCCGCGTCCCGCACGGACGTCGTGGTCGCGAGCACCAGGTCGCGCGGCACCAGCGCCTGCTGGGCGGAGGTCGCGCTTGCGAGGAGACCGGAGACAGCGAGGGCCACACCGCAGCGCCGTCCCACGGTCAGGGCCACCGGCGCTCGGTATCGGGACCGAGTCCGGGTGGAGCCGGCGCGTTTGTGATCGCCGTGTCCCGATCGAAGGGCACGGGAATGGGCCGCACGGGCCGCTCGGCCTCGCTCCCACCGATCAGCCGTCCGATGAGGGCGGACGCCACGATCAGTGCCGCAAAGGCGCCGTATCGAACGAGGCCTCGGTACACGCTTGGCGTGAGCCGCGCCCGGAACTCCACGTTCTCACGCCGCACGCAACTTTTCTCGGCCGCCTTCTCGACCGCGGCGACAAGGTGCCCCATGTCCACCGGTTTGGTGAGGAAGTTCTCGGCGCCCACCAGCGCCTTCCCCAGGCTGCAGAGCTGCTCTTCCGCGGCCCGCCGGTCGGGACGCTCCCCCTTGAGCTGCTCCGTGAGCGTCGCCGCGTCTGGCTCCGGCGCCCGGGCGTGCTTCGGCACGTCAGTAACGGGCGAGGCCGGACCGTTCAGGCGTACCAGCTTCATTGTCATCTACCTCGTCGTTGGGGCGACCGGTGCTCGGGTCGCCGTTCTCGTTGCCATTTTAGAACCGCGTTCGCCAGAACTCCGCCGCCGTGGGGACGATCCGCTCGGTCAGCCGCACGCTGACGGTCACGAACCACCCGGCCCCGCCGCGCACCGAGAAGTCCGGGTCGCGGAGGTCGCCCACCCGATACCCCGCCGCCACGTCGAACCCCGCGGTGGGCATGAGGATCAGGGAGGGAGCGGCGTCCCAGCGCCGAGTGTCGCTCAGCCGCTCGATCAAGAGGCGTCCCTCACCGCCCACCGCCAGCCAGGGGGTGAGGTCCATCCGTGCCCGCCCGCCCACGTAGTCCGCCCACGACTCGAGCCGCTGGGTGAGCGAGCTGTCCGGTGACCGGACGGCCTGGGTCCGGCGCACGGCGTAGCGGACCGCCAGCTCACTCCGCGCAGCTGGCGCCCAGATCGCCTCCGCGGCGCCGATCAGACGCCGCTCGTCGCCCTGTTCCGTCAGCACCCCGGTCGCCGGATTGGTTTCCTGGGTCCAGGACAGCTTGGCCAGCACGTTCAGCTGCTCGCTCTGCACCGGCCGGAAGGCGACACCGCCCAGGGCCGACAGCCGCAGGCGCCGCACGTCCGGTGTGGCCCCGCCGAACTGCTCGGTGTGCTGGTATTCCTGGCGGGCGAGCAGGGCCAGCGAACGGTTGAGGGACAGGTCACCAGCAAAGGTGGCGAGCCGGGTGGACAAGAAACTGCCTTCGCGGAATTCACCGCGAGCGCTCAGGCGGTAGGGCGCGTCCGCCGGCAGCAGCTCTATGCCCATCCCGGCCGCCCAGTAGTCTTCTTCGGCTTGCAAGAACGGGAGGGCGCGCACCGGATCGGCCCCGGGGGCTCGGTCCAATCCCACCCGTCGTTCGAACAGCGTATTCAGCGTCCACGACCCGAGTCGCAGCCGGTTATTCAGCCCCACCACGGCGGCGTTGTACCGCCCGTCCGCGCCGCCGGCCAACTGATAGGAACTCCAGGCCTGAGTCCCGGCGCCCACGTTGGTGCGCACGCCGAGGTTGGTGACCGCGTACGGGGAGGCGGCGGGCGGCAGCACCTGCCGGTGCTGCGCTTCGAGCGACACGAAGCGGTTCAGCCGGAACGAGACGCCGCCGCCCAGATGGTCCGGATGAAGCGCGGTGCCGGAGTAGGCGAACTGGCGGCGGCCCTCGGTCCAGAGCTTGAGGCTCGCGGTCGGCGTCCAGGTCAGCTTCATCTCGCCGCCGCGCGCGTCGTTCAGGCCCGACCCGTCGCTGAACTGGTCGCTCGCGTGGCGCACCTCGAGCTGGGCGGCGCGCCCCAGGTGCTGGACCACACCGGCGGTGGTCTGCTCGCGCTCGATGCCCTGCGCGGCGAAGGTCTGCCGCTGGTGTGCGGCCTTGAGCTCGGTCGGGCCGAATCGCAGCCCGCCGCTCAGCCGAAGTTCCTCGGTGCCGCCGCGCAACCCGGCCTTGGCCGGGTTACCGAACCCCTGACCCACCCGCATCCAGCCGGCCCCGAGGTTGACCGCGCCGCCCAACAGTTGCAGCGCGCCGTCCAGTTCCGTGGCGTAGCCGCTGGAATCGGGGGTTTGGGAGTAGGCGATGTCCGCGCCCACGTCCAGCCCGCCGAAGCGCACCAGCTTGAGCCCCGCGCCGGCCAGGTACTGTGCCCCGGTCGGCTCCTCGGACCTCACGCCGGCGATCGCCAGCCGCACCGAATCCATGGCAACCTTCCCTAGCCACTCACGCGCGTCCAGGGCGGCCTTGAGGCCGCTCACCCAGCGCTGGTCTCCACCGCTCCTGGCTTCGTAGGTCACCACGATGAACACCGAGTTCTCATAGGCATCCGCCGCCGGCACCGGGCGCGTGAACAGGAGCGTCCCGCGCTGGTAATCGATCTGATAGTCCACGAAGCGATTGAGCGCCTGACTGGTCACCAGCCGCTGGGCATTGTCACGGGCGCGAGTCTCGATCGTGATCCGTTCGCTCCCGGGCACGATGTCCTGCGCCAGCGGGTAGGGGCCCGACACGCCGCGACCCCTGAGCTGGGTCTGGAGCACGCTCTGACTGGTCAGGCTGCCGAACGCACCCCAGGTGACCGGGCCCGTGGTGAAACGGCCGGCCACGCCGGAGAGCGTGCGGTGGTAGCCCGCGAGGCCCATACCGCTCGCGAAGTGGTCGGTCGAGATATCGCCCACCGCCAGCCAGTCCAGGCCGCGCTCCACGCGGGCGGCAAAGACCTGGCGCGAGGCGTTCACGGTCCGCACCTGACCGGCGTCACCCAGAACGGGGTAGCGTGACTCCTCCAGGGGATCGAAGTCCCGCCCCAGGAAGTCGCGGCCCGCATCCAGGTAGCGGCTGTCGTAGCTCGCCACGATGGCGGTGCGGCGATCCAGCCGGCCGCGCGCGGTCACGGCGCCGAACGCCTCCGGGCTCGCCCCGAACCCCAGCCGCCCCACCCCGTTCACCATCAGCGGGCGAATCGCCGGTAGCAGCTCCAGCTGGACCTCGCGTCGCGCGTCCCCCGCCTGGAGCACCAGCTTGCCAGTCCCGACCTGGCGACCCGGCTTAAGGAGTACCGCGAGCCAGCCCGCTTGATCGGCCTGCACCTGCACGCCCACCGAGGACGGATCCGCGTCGGCGTTGGCCGGCTCGGCGCCTTCGGCCGCGACGGTGACCAGCGCGGAGCTGATGACCGGCACGCCCCACCCGTCCACCACACGCGCGCGCACGCTGGTGATGCTGTGGCCGTCCGCCACCACTGCCACCCGACCGGCCGGCGCCTCGACGGCCGCCGGCACGCCGGCCACGTGCACGCTGGCACTGTCCCAGCGCTCGTTCTGCCACGAGTTCTTCATGCGCACCCGCAGGCGATGCGGGCCGCGGGCCAGCGGGACCGCAATGAAATCGTGCACGCCGTCGATGCGGATCGTGGCCTCGGCCACCAGGGAGTCTCCGTCAAACAGCGCCACGGGCGCGTTCGGCTCACCCCGGACGCCGACGTAGAGCCGGTCACTCGGCAACACGGTCCCGTCCGCGGGCTGGAAGATCTCGACCCCGGGGCCCGCCAAGAACGCCCGGCTCCCCTCAGCGGCTCGCTGCTCGGGGCTGCGCAGTGGAGGCAGGGTCACCGGTTGCGCGGCGACGGGCGCCTCCGCCGGGCGCACCTCGAGCGACACCGCGCTGGGAGTTTGCTGGTCGAAGTGCCAGCGGAGCACCGGCTGTCCGTTGCGGTCGCGGTCCACCTTGGGGTCGGCCGCGGGCGCGCCGTTCCGCCGCACCGAGCCGGGCACGACCTGCCACTCCGGGGACAGCGCGTAGGTCAGCTCGGGCCAACCCAGGCCCGCCGGCTCGATCACGAGTTCGACCGTGGCGCCGGCCGGCACGGCCCGTGGGTCGGGGAGCGCCGGAGCGGCGGCGGTGACGCGGCCGATTCCCTCGGCCGGCATGAGCGGATTGTGCACCTGGGCCAGGAGCCGACCCGCTTGCCGGTCGCCGCCCTCGAGCACGGCCAAGGCTGAATCAGCAGCAGACCGGAGCCAGCCCCGAACCACTACCTGGGAGCGCGCCGGAATCGCGAGCAGCGCGGACCGGTGACCCTGCACCCGGGCGAGCAGGGAGTCCCCCAGTTCGATCCGGGCTGAATCCGCCGGCGGATCGAAGTGGACCGCTAGGCCCGTCAGTTCCACATCATAGTCGTTCTCGATGACGATCTCGTACTCCACCTGTCGCAGCTCGGGCTCCGCCGGGGCCGCTCCGCACACCAGCTGCACATCGCCCCGCCGGTTCAACTGGAGCGAGAAGGGGTCAGTGCCGCTCGCCAGGGGCTCGCGCGCCCCGCGCCCGACGGTGAATAGCCGGTCCGGCGCCAGGCCCAGAGCGCGCAGGCGTGCCGCCAGGGAATCGGCGCGCGCCTCGGACAGGTGCTGGTTGTCGGCGAACGGGCCGGTTCGGATGGGCCGGAAGTCGGTGTGGCCGGCGATCTCTACTCGGCAGTCGGCGCGCTGCGCCCCGAGCTGAGCCAGACGCACCTGGAGCTGACGGTTCTCGAAGGCCAGGAACGGGATGCTGCTGTTGGGTGCGAAGCGTGCGAGCGTCGCGGGCCCTTCAACCAGTCGCGGGCCGGCCTGCGGGAGCGCCGACCGGATGGGGCGCGCCGTGAAGCGCCAGGCGACCGGCAGGAGCACCAGTGAGGTGGTGCCGGCGACCGGCAACACGCGGAAGGCGATGCGGGAGCTGGTCCAACCGTCCGCATCCAGGACCACGAAGTCGGAAGCGGCGTCGCTCGGAAGCCGGTACGCCGCCGGCAGCGTGGTGACGTCCAGCCGGAAGGCGTGGCGTCCGGGACGCAAGTTGCGGAAGGAGAATTTCCCGTCCTGGTCGGTGGTGGCCACCTCGCCATCGTCGGTCCAGATGTCCGCCCCATCCAGGCCGGGCTCGTCCGAGTCCTGCACGCCGTCGCCGTCGAGGTCGACCCACACCTTCCCGATCGCCACGCGGGTTTCCATGGGCCAGCTGTGGCGCAGCCGGACCCAGGCGGTGGCTTCCTCGGACCGCACGAACTCGTTCTCGGCGGTGCCATAGGCCCGGGTGGCGATCAGGTCGCCGTCGGCCGAGACCACGGCCGCCGCGTAGCGCAGGGTGAGCCGTGCCCCGGAGGCCAGGGGACCGGCGGCGTAGATGGTGAGGGTCGGCCCGTCGGCGTGAATCGAGTCCGCACCCAGCAAACTGCCTTTGGCGAAACGCGCCCCGTCCGCCAGCGCGACGTGGATCCGGACATCAGCCACCGGAACCGCGCCGGTGTTTTCCACCGCGACCGTATACGGTACCGTCTCACCCAGCCCAACCTCGAGCACGTCGGCGGACAGCTCGACGGCCAGCTGGGTGCTGGTGACGCCGACCAGATCAACCGGGGCGGCCGTCGCCGCCAACGCGTCGGCATTGAGCGCGGCCAGGATGGCCACGTTGCGCACCGTCAGCGTGTCCCGGATGCCCGGCTCGACCTGGGCGACGACGGCGATCTGGCCTGAGGCCCCGGCGGCGACGTCGCCCAACGCCCAGTTCAGGACCCGGCCGCTGACCTGCGCCGGAGGTTGCGAAGAGACGAAGCCGAGGCCGGCCGGCAGACTGTCCACCAGCACCACGTTGCGCGCCACCACGGTGGCAGAAGTGTTGCGATAGCCAATGCGGTAGGAGAGCTGCTCGCCGATCCGCGCCACGGTGGCGCCGGTAACCAGCTTCTCGAGGAACAGCTGCGGATATACCAGGGTGCTCTGCACCGGGTTGGACGAGAC
>JACQHC010000010.1 GCA_016199245.1 Gemmatimonadota bacterium
CGACGTAGTACTGCACCTGCGCGCGGTTGTGCGCCGTGGCGTGCGCCCACCCCTCGGCGGCCTTGCGTGCCGCCTCCACCGCGTTCCTGATGTCCTTCCGATTGCCCTTGGCAACCTCGGCGATCGGTCGGCCGGTGGCGTCGTGAATCGTCAGACTGTACCCACCGTCCGGGCGCGCTTGTTTCCCGCCGATGAAGAGCTTGGGAGTGCGATCAATCGGTGGATCGGCACGTCGGCGGGTCGCCGGTTCGGTGCTCCGTTTTCTCGCGATCCGCCGATCCGCCGATCCGCCCACCCGCCGATCCGCACGCTCTTCCCAGGCCGGCCTCAGGTACTCCCACATTCCCTCCCGCCCGCCTTCCCGCCCAAAACCGCTCTCGCGATAGCCTCCGAAGCCCGACGCCGCGTCGAACACGTTCGTGCAGTTGATCCATACGGTGCCAGCCTGGAGCTTCGGGGCCACGTCGAGTGCCAGGTTGATATTCTCCGTCCACAGGCTCGCGGCGAGGCCGTAGCGCGTATTGTTCGCCAGCTCGACCGATTCGGCCGGAGTGCGGAAGGTCATCAGGACGACGACCGGTCCGAAGATCTCCACTTGCGCGATCGTGGCGGAGGGAGACACGTTGGTGCACAACGTCGGCGGGAAGAAATAGCCGTCTTTGGGCACGCCCCAGGACGGCTGCCACAGCGTGGCGCCTTCCTGTTCTCCCTGACGCACCAGCCGCTGGATTTTCTCCAGCTGCACCGGCGCGATGATGGCGCCGATGTCCACGGCTTTGTCGAGCGGGTCACCGACGCGCAACGACTCCATACGGGCCCGGAGCTTCGTCACCAACCGGTCGGCGATGCCCTCGTGGGCGAGAATGCGAGAGCCCGCGCAGCACACCTGCCCCTGGTTGAACCAGATGGCGTCCACCACGCCCTCGACCACGCTGTCGAGGTCCGCGTCCTCGTACACCAGGAACGGGGATTTCCCGCCCAGCTCGAGCGAGACGCGCTTGCCGGTACCGGCGGTGGCGACGCGAATCAACCGGCCGACGTCGGTCGAGCCGGTGAACGCGATCTTGTCCACGTCCGGATGCTTGACGAGCAACTCGCCGGTGCGGCCGTCCCCGGTGACGATGTTCACCACGCCGGCGGGGAGCCCGACCTCCTCGCAGATCTCCGCGAACAGCAGCGCGGTGAGCGGCGTGAACTCGGCCGGCTTCAGCACGACGGTGTTCCCGGCCGCCAGCGCGGGCGAGATCTTCCAGGCCAGCATCAGCAGCGGGAAGTTCCACGGGATGATCTGGCCGCACACGCCCACGGGCACGTGGCCCACCAGCTCGCGGTCCAGCAATTCCGCCCAGCCGGCGTGGTGATAGAAATGCCGCGCCACGAGCGGGATGTCGATGTCGCGCGACTCGCGGATCGGCTTCCCGTTGTCCAGCGACTCGACGACCGCGAACAGGCGCGAGTGCTTCTGCACGTGCCGGGCCAGCGCGTAGAGAAACCGGGCGCGCCCGTGTCCGCCGAGCTGTCGCCAGCCCTTGAAAGCGTGGCGCGCGGCGCGCACGGCCCGGTCCACATCGGCCGCGCCTGCCTGCGCCACCTGCGAGATCGGCTTGCCGGTCGACGGGTTGACGGTCTCGAAGCGGTCCCCCGACTCCGGCTCGACCCAGCGCCCCCCGATGAACAGCCCGAAGCTCTTGCCGTGCCGCTCCAGCCATTCGAGCGCGGGCGAGGCGCTCTCAGGAGCGGGGCCGTATTCCATCGTTTCGAACAGCTCGGCAATCTTGGTCATTGGTGTCCGATGTTCGATGCTAGATGTTCGATGTCCGATGCTCTTAGCATCGGACATCGTCTTCACGTCATCGGCTGCCTGTGCACCGCCGAGTATCGTCCCGTCAGATGGTACTCCAGCTGCCGCTCGATATCCGTGAGCAACGTGCTCGCGCCGATGCGGAACAGGCGCGGCCGGAGCCAGCCGTCACCCAGTTCGTCCTTCATCATGAGCAGCCAGTCGAGCGCGTCCTTGGCGCTGCGAATGCCGCCCGCCGGCTTGAGACCCACGGTGTGTCCCGTTCGCTCGTGATACGCTCGGATCGCCCGGGTCATCACGAGGCCCACGGGCAGCGTCGCGTTCACGCCTTCCTTGCCCGTGGATGTCTTGATGAAATCGGCGCCCGCCATCATGCACACGACGCTGGCGCGGGCGACGTTCCGCAGCGTTCCCAGCTCGCCGGTGGCGAGGATCGTCTTGATGTGAGCGGCCCCGCACGCCTCGCGGAACGCCCGCACCTCGTCGTACAGCGCGTCCCAGCGCCCGGTGAGCACGTGGCTCCGCGTGATGACCACGTCGATTTCCCGGGCGCCAGCGGCCACGGAGGCGCGAATCTCCTGCACGCGCTGCGGGAACGGAGACAGGCCGGCGGGGAATCCCGTCGAGACGGCGGCGACCGGGATGCCGGAGCCCGCGAGCGCGTCGAGCGCCGGTTCCACCATCGCGTGATAGACACACACTGCCGCCACGCGAATGCCCAGATCTGCCGCTCCGAGACCTTCCAGCACGTCGAGCCGGACCGGCTGGCGCGCCTTGGCGCACAGTCGCCGCACGCGCCCGGGCGTGTCATCGCCGGACAGCGTGGTGAGATCGAGGCAGGTCACGGCGCGGAGCAGCCAGGCGACTTGCCAGTCCTTCTTCACCGTGCGGCGGCGGGGCAGCGTGGCCACCCGGCGCTCCACGGCGCTCCGATTGACCCGGACGCTTTGCACCCAGTCGAGATCCAGCGCCACTCCCGGATTGCGCACGTCTGCAGGCGCGCGTTCCGGGCGAGGCAGCGTTCGCATGCTTTGATCGCGCGCGTCCTTGACCTGGACCATGCGTGTCGTTGTCGGAGTCGGTGTGAAGATACGCATCGGACTCTCCGGCAGACAGACGCCGGCGAGCCAGGAGAGTCCTGCGGACGTCGCAGCGACCTTCGCAAAGGTTCCATTGCTTGACCCGAGGCGCGCCAACCGGTCACATTCGGTCATCATGCATCGCGCGCGCACTGCCGCGGCAACGGCCGCGCTCGTGGCCCTCCTGCTCGTCGGCAGTCTCTCCTTTGCGCGGCTGCCCGCATTGGGCTCTTTCCTCGATCCGTGGAACGGCGTCTGGGCGCTGGCCCGGGTCGCTGAATTGCCGCCGTCCGCGTCGCTGGATGTCCCCGGGCTCGAAGGGGCCGTGGACGTCCGGTACGACGACCGCGACGTGCCGCACATCTTCGCCGCCACGCCGCTCGACGCCTACCGCGCGCTCGGGTTCGTGGTGGCGCGCGATCGCCTGTTCCAGCTCGAGCTCCAGACGCGGGCGACGGCCGGGCGACTGGCGGAGCTGGTGGGGCGGGATGCACTCGCGGTGGATCGGGAGCAGCGGCGTCTGGGCCTCGCCTGGAGCGCCGAGCAGAGCTGGGCGGCGCTGGACACGGCGTCGGAAGAAGCCCGTGTCATGCGCGCCTACGCAGACGGCGTGAATGCCTGGATCGACGCGATGCCGCGCGTCGCGCTGCCCGTGGAGTACCGTCTCTTCGGCACCCGCCCGATGCGCTGGGAGCCGCGGCACTCGCTGTACTTGCTGCGACGCATGGGCTACACGCTGGCCTACAACTCGCACGAGTGGACGCGCGAGCGCGTGGTATCGCTGGTGGGACGAGAGGCCACGGACGCGCTGTTCCCGGTGCACCATCCGTTACAGGAGCCGATTCAGCCAGGCCCGGGGCGGTACCCGAGGTTTGACGACCGGCCGCTGCCGCCGCCCTCTCCCAGGGCAATCGGGGACGATCAGAGACGATCGGGGACGATCGGAAGCGAACAGGGTCGATCGGAGGCGATCGAGGGCGATCAGTCTGCCCCC
>JACQHC010000157.1 GCA_016199245.1 Gemmatimonadota bacterium
GATCCGGGTTCAATTCGCCAACGGCGCGTTCGTCAGCCCGGCGATGAATATCACGCGAGAGGGACTGAAGGAACCGTTCGACATCGCCCCGGGGATCACCGTGGCGGCCGACACGTACGATCACCTCGAAGCGGCCTGGCGCTTCAACACCAACGAGGGAGCCCCGCTTTCCTTCAACGGGGGGATCGATTGGGGCGGCTTTCTTTCCGGGCGCCGACAGGGGGGCTTCGGCACGCTCACCTACCGGACGGGGGCGAAGCTCGCCTCGTCGCTCCGCGTGACCTACAGCGACGTGAATCTCGCCGAGGGAGATTTCGAAGTGGCGCTGGTCGCCCTCCGCGTGGCCTACTCGTTTACCCCCCGGGTGTATCTCCAGTCGCTCATTCAGTACAACGAGCAGGCGCGCACCTGGTCCGGCAATGTTCGGTTCGGCTGGCTCGGCACAGCCGGCACCGGCCTGTTCGTGGTCTACAATGACGTGCAAGAAGCGCAATCCTTGACCGGGCCGTTCGACGCCGTTGGCCGGGCGGTCATCGTGAAGTTCACGCGGCAATTTCAACTCGCTCGTTGACAACCACCAGCGATGATCGACGAGACGGTTGGGAACGATCAGAGGGAGATCGGGGGCGATCCAAGGGCGATCGTGGGCGATCCGGGAGTGTGATCGTCTCTGAGGGCGTTTGATCGTCCTTGATCGCCCTTGATCGCCTTTGATCGCCCTTCATCGCCCTCTGATCGTTCCCGCTTTCGCACCGGAGGCTTTCCCGCAATGACATCACCTGACCGCGCCCGCGATCCCGGCCAGCTCGCCCGCCTCTTGGGCACCTGGGATCTCACGCAAATCGTTGTGGGCACCGTAATAGGCTCCGGCATCTTCATTGTGCCGGCGACCGTTCTGCGGCAGACCGGCGAGCATACGGGTCCGGCGGTCCTGGTGTGGCTCGTGGGCGGGGTGCTCTCGCTCCTCGGGGCGCTGACGTACGGCGAGCTCGGGGCGATGAATCCGAAGGCGGGCGGGCTCTACGTGTACGTGCGTGACACGTTCGGCCGAGCGCCGGCATTCCTGTACGGGTGGACGATGTTCCTCGCCATTTCGAGCGGGTCGATGGCGACGCTCGCCGTGGCCGCGTCAGGCTACCTGGAGCAGTTCGTGACGCTGGGACCGGTGGGGCGGAAGGTCACGGCCGTCGTGATGGTGGCCGTGGTCGCGGCGCTCAACATTCGCGGCACCCGGGAGAGCGCGACGGTGCAGAACTGGGCGACCGTGATCAAGGTGGCTGCCATTCTCGTGATGAGTGCTGTCCTGCTGGCGGGTGGGAATGGGTTCGCTGAAGCGGGGGCCACCGTGTGGCCGGAGTCGTTCGATCCGGCGCTGCTTTCCGGAGCCGGACTCGCCATGATCGGCGTCCTATGGGCGTACGAGGGATGGCAATACGTGACGTTCTCCGCGGGCGAGGCGCGCGATCCGCAGCGCACGTTTCCCCGGGCGATCGTGTACGGCACTGCGGGATTGATCGGCGTGTACCTGCTCGCCGTGGTGGCCTACATTGCGGCGCTGGGGCCGGCGGGCGCGGCCGCAAGCGGCAGCGTTGCGGCGGACGCTGTGGGGCAGGTCGCAGGCCCGGGGGCGGCCAAGCTCATCGCCGCGGCGATCATCGTCTCCATGTTCAGCGCGGCGAATGGCATCGCGCTGACGGCGCCGCGCGTGTTCTTCGCCATGGCGCGGGACGGCCTGTTCTTCCGGCGCCTCGCCGAAGTACATCCCAGATTCGGCACACCCTCTGTGGCCGTGCTGTGGAGCAGCCTGTGGGCCGCGGTGCTCGCGCTGTCCGGGACGTTCGAGGAGTTGCTCACGTACGTCGTGTTCGCCGGATGGGTGTTCTACGGGCTTGGCGCCGTAAGCGTGTTCGTGTATCGGCGGACGCAGCCAGAGCTGCCGCGACCGTTCAAAGTGCCCGGCTATCCTGTAACGCCCGTGCTGTTCGTGCTCTCGGCCGTCGCCATCGTGGTGAACACGCTCGTGGCGCAACCGAAGCAGGGGCTGCTAGGTGTGCTCGTGATGATGACGGGGGTGCCGGCGTACTTCGTGTGGAGGAGGCGTAAGAGGTGAGCGGCAAGAGGTAGGAGATGGCCCCCGTACCTCCTACTCCTCACCTCCTACGCCTTCCGCTTCGTCTCGGCTCTCCCCGGCCAGTTCCTCTATCGCCACCCGCGCCGTTTCTGCCAGCACCGCCGCGCCGACGAAGATTGCCTCATCCGGCGCGTAGAACTTCGGAGAGTGGGCTGGAATCACGGCCCCGTCCGGCTCGCGTGCGCCGATTCGCAAGAAACAGCCCGGCATTCTTTCCTGATAGCAGGCGAAATCCTCGCCCGCGAGGTTCACGAAACCCAGCGGGACCAGCGCGCTGGCGCCGAGCAGCCTGGTGACCGCTGTGCGTGCCCAACGGATCGGCGTGTCTGGATTGATCACCGGCGGTGGCCCGACTTCGATGGAGACTCTGGCTTCGAGGCCGCTCGCCGTGGCGATGCCCGTGGCGATCCGCTCCACCTCGTCGTGCAACAACGTCCGCGTCGCGGGGTCCATCGCCCGTAGTGTCCCGCTCAACGTGACCGAGCCGGGAATCACGTTCGGCGCGGTGCCGCCGTGGACGGTGCCTACGCTCACCACCGCCGGCGTCGCGGGGTTCAGGCGTCGGGCCACGATCGTCTGCAGCGAGCCGATGAGCGCGCCAGCGGCGACGATCGGGTCCCGCGCCTCATGGGGCCGCGCCCCGTGTGCCCCGCTCCCGATCAGTTCGATCTTGAACGTGTCTGCCGCGGCGGCGAGGGGCCCCGTGTCCGCCACGATCTGTCCCAAAGCAAACCGGCGATCCACGTGGCCGCCGAAGATGGCGTGGACGCCGTCGAGCGCGCCGGCCTCGATCATGGCGAGCGCGCCACGACCGGTTTCTTCGGCCGGTTGCAGCAGAATGACCACGTCGCCGCTCGCCGGGCGCTTTGCGAGCAGGTGCGCGGCGCCGACCGCCCAGGTGGCGTGCACATCGTGCCCGCAGGCGTGCATCACGCCCGCACGCTCGGAGCTGAACGGCAGTCCCGTATCCTCCTGAATTGGCAGGGCGTCGATGTCGCCGCGGATCGCCACGGCGGGAGCGCCGGAAACGCTGCCTGCGAGGCGCGCCACGATGCCCGTTCCCGCGACGCGCGCGAGCCCCTTGGGGTGGAGGGCGGAGAGTGCGCGCTCCAACCGTTCCGCAGTCCGGTGCTCCGCGAACGCCAGTTCCGGTTGGCGATGCAGGTCGTGCCGCAGCTCGAGCAGCACTCGTTGTTCGTCGTTGGCGAACAGCTCCGCGAGCGGAGGAGGCGAGGCCGTCACGTCAGGGCAGGGAGCCGCGCGGGTTGAACGTGAAGTAGTCGTAGACGGCCCGGGCGAGGTGCGCGATCACCCGCTCCCGTTCTTCGACTTCGCGCGTGGACTCCTTCACGAACAGCGACACGGCCACGTGACCCGCGCTGTCTGGCAGCGTGATGATGCCCACGTCGTTGGTGGTCCCGCCGATGGTCCCGGTCTTGTGAGACACTTCCACGTCGGGGGCAAGCATACCGCGGATCCGGCCCGCACCTGTCGTACTGCGGCGCATGATGTCGAGCATGAGCGCGGTGCGCGCGGAGTCCAGCAGTTCCCCGCGCCACAGGCGGGCCAGCAGAGCCGTCATGGCGCGCGGCGTGGCCGTGTCTCGAGGGTCGGCATCAAATGTCCGCGCCGCGGCCGCCCGCGCCGAATCCGGGACCGCGCGGGAGAGATTCCGGAAGCCGGCCGCCGTATACTCGGCCTCGGCCGGCAGCCTGGGCACGCCCGCCCAGTCGGCGATGAGGTTGAGGGTGGGCCGGTCCACCCGGATGCCGCTGAGCCCGATCGCCCGCATGTGATCGGTCACGGCACCGGCCCCGCCAGCCAGGCGGAGCACCAGGTCCGTGGCCGAATTGTCGCTGATCAGGAGCATCAGCTCGACGAGATTGCGGAGCGACAGGATCACGCCCGGATCGTCGAACAACTCCGTCAGCGTGCCGCTTCCCGGGTGCAGGTCGGCGGGCCGGAGCGAGATCATGGAGTCCAGGCTCACGTCGCCGCGCTGCACTCGCGTGAACAGTGTGACGGCGATCGGCACCTTGTAGCTGCTGGCCATGGGGAACCGCTCGTCGGCGTTGAGGTACACCTCGCGACCCGTCTCGAGGTGCAGCGCCGCGACGCCCACCC
>JACQHC010000158.1 GCA_016199245.1 Gemmatimonadota bacterium
CCATCGAACGCCACCACCGTTCCCGCAGGTTCTTCTTCAGCTCCACGCCCAGCGGACCGTAGTCCCACACCGAGCCCAGCCCGCCGTAGATCTCCGAAGACTGGAACGCGAAGCCCCGCCGCTTGGCCAGGGAAACGAGCTTCTCCATCACCGTGGTGTCGCCCATGACAGTCCGGTATCGAGGGGACGGAAAGACGAGACGCGGAAGCGCGGAAGATAGACAGGACCCTACCGGGGCGACAGGGAAGCCGCCCGTGCGACGCCCGCAGCCACGCGCTGCTCGAGCGCGGCCGCGTTCCACGTCCCGCCGCCCGTTTCCACTACCACTCTGCCCGGCGGCTCTACCGTTACCTCCGGCGCGACCAGGACGCCGGTGATCCCGGCCGCGGCCGCCCGTGAGAGGACCTCTCCTGTGAGCTTGCCGCCTAGCGACGTGGCATCGAATCGTCCTTCGCCCGCGACCACGGCAACCGCACCCCTCAGGAGGCCGTCAAACCCCCGCCGCTCGAGGATCCACGAGGCTCCGGACACGAGGTCGGCGCGGGCAAACGCCAGGAGGCCGAACCCGAGGCCACCCGCGGCTCCTGCGCCCGCACGCCCGGCAAGGGCCGGGCCGCCCTCGACCAGCTCCGCAAGGCGCGCCAGGCCGACATTTAGTCGAGCCGCCACGTCAGGGGTCGCCCCTTTTTGCTCGGCGAATTGCATGGCCCCATTCGACCCGGTGAGTACATGGCGCACGTCCACCAGCGCAGTAATACGTGCGGCTGGCGCTCGCCCGGGCCGGATCTGGACCAGCTCCGGAAGGTCGCCACCGCCCTCTGGCAGCAGCTCAACATTGGATCGAAGGAACTTCCACCCCCATGCCCGGGCCATGCCGGTCCCGCCGTCCATCGTGGCGCTGCCGCCCAGGCCCACGAGAATCCGGCCGGCACCATCAGACGCCAACCTATCTAGCAACTCGCCCAGACCTCGGGTGGTCGTACGCCGCGGGTCCCGCTCTTCAGGGCGAAGCAGCGAGAGCCCACACACCAGGCGGGACTCCACCACAGCCGTGTCCCGGTCGAGCCAGGCCGCCGGAACGTCGATCGGACTACCCACCGGACCGGCCACGCGGTGGCGCGTCCTGCGGGTGACCTCGCCGGCGATGGCGTCGAGCAGGCCGTCTCCACCGTCACTCCCAGCGATCACACGGGGTGCAAGGCCTGCCAGCCGAATGCCCCGTTCCATGGCCGCCACGACGGAGGCGAGGTCGAGAGTCTCCTTAAAGGCCTGCGCCACCGCTACGACGCTGCGTTGGAACGTCAACATTCCTCTCTCTTGCTCTAAACGCTTAACTAACATTGACTTGCGAAGTCAAGCCCAAACGGTTACAATCGGTGTCTGGTGAGGGCCTTTGTGTGCCCGGCGGGCCCACGCGGAGCCCCTCACCACACGTCGGAGACTCTATCGTAAGGGTAATCGCACAGGTTTGCTTGGCCATGCAGCCGTTGCCTCATCAGGCATCATGGTCCCCCCGGCGGGCGGATCCGGCATCGCGTCGCCTCACTGACGGTCCTTCACCGGCTCACCCGTGAACGCGAGGGCCCCGATGAACGGAGCTGGCGGCCGCCCCTCGGGCCTTACGCGGGTCGTGCATCAGCGCGAAGTACACCTCCGCGATCTGGTCGCGGTGGTGATGCGGCATTGGCGCCTGGTCACGCTGCTCACCGTGCTCGTCGCCGGGGGTTCTTGGTTCAGCAGCCGGAACCAGGTGCCCCGCTTCCAATCACAACTCACCGTGCAGATCTCGTCCCCCAAACAGGTGTTCGCCCGGCTGGACGATATCGACGTGGACGAGCTGGCGTTACAGACCGATCCCGTGCTGTCGGAGGCACTGGTGCTCACCACGCAGGCGCTCGCCCTGGAGGTGGTGGGCGCCCTGGACCTCCACGTGGAGCTCGAGGACCCGCGGATCTACCGTGACCAGGTCTTCAGCAGCGTCGTGGCCGATTCCGGCGTGGTCACGGGACGCTACACCCTGGTGCTGCGCGGGCCCGATGGCTACGAGGTGCGCGACGCGGCTGGCGGGATGATCGCGACGGGCGGCTACGACCAGCCCGCCAGGATCCCCGGCGCCACGCTGACGGTCGCATCCAGTGCCGAGAGCCGGACCCTCCCGTTCCGGATCACCAGCCGGGAGGCGGCCGCCGCCTGGGTGAGCGGGGGTCTGTCCTACCGAGTCCGCGGGGGAACCAACGCGGTGGATATCACGTTCACCGGAACGGATCAGGCCCTGGTCCCCAAGATCCTGAACGCCGCGGCCGTGTCGTTGCGGGCGGATGGCACTCGCCGGGCCCGAGACATCGCGGCCCGCAAGCGGGAGTACATCGCGGAGCAACTGGAGCGGGCCGATGCGTCCTACCGGATCAAGCTGGCGGACCTCCAGCAGTACAAGGAGGGCCAGCAAATCACGGACCTCTCGGTGGAGGAGCGGGCCGTCGTCCAGTCTATCCAGGCGCTGGAGCAGGAGCGCCAGCTGCTCGCCGTGCAAATGAGCACGCTGCGCGAGGCGACGGCGACGTCCGACACGGCGATCGGCATCGAGACGCTGAACCGCCTGGCGGCCGTCCAGGGCATCGCCCAGAACACCGCGTTGGGGTTTCAGATCCAGAGCCTGCTCACGTTGCACGAAGAGCGTCGAACGCTGACCGCGGGCGCTCTCGGCTTGCGCGAGCGGAGCCCCCAGGTGAGCGCCATCGATGAACGGATCCAGCAGGGGAATGCCGCACTGCGCATAGCCGTGGCGGCGGCCCTGCAGAGTCTGCAGTCGCGCCTGACGGCGCTGGACACGAGGATCGCCGAGCTCCGGCGGGACCTGGGCACGTTTCCAGGCAAGGAATCGCGCATCGCTCAGCTGCAGCTCGAGACCAGTATCCTGAACGACACCTATCGGTACCTGCTGGGCCAGTACGAGGCAGCACGGCTTCAGGAAGCCACGATTGCCCCGTACATCAACCTGCTGGACCCGGCGTCGCCGGCCTACCGTATCGGCACCACGCTGCGGCAAAAGCTGATGCTCGGCGTGCTCGTCGGCTTATTGCTGGGGTTAGGCGCCGCCTTCTTCCTGGAGTACCTGGACCAGTCGATCAAGAACGCGGCGGACGTCGAGCGAGCGGTGGGGATTCCGGTCCTGGGGCAGATCCCGGACGACAAGCGGCTTGGCACGGACAACGGACGGCGCAGGGGGGTCGTGGTCATCTCGCGGCTCGCGCCGGACGAGCCGACTGCGGAAGCGTTCCGCGCCCTCCGGACCAACGTGACCTTCGTGGGAGCCGAGCGACCGCTGCAGCTCATTTCGGTGACCAGTCCGGGACCGGGGGAGGGCAAGTCCACCACGGCCGTGAACCTGGCGGTCGCGCTGGCTCAGAGCGGGCAGCGCACGCTGCTGGTGGACGCGGACCTGCGCCGGCCGCAAGTGCACCGGGCGTTCTCGCTGGTGCAGGATCCGGGGCTCACGGACGTGCTGGTGGGCAGGGTGCCGGTGCGGGAAGCGATCCGGCCGGACGTGCAATCCAATCTGGACGTCTTGCCGAGCGGCCCCACGCCACCCAATCCATCTGAGCTATTGGGATCGCAGGCGATGCACGCGCTCATCAGCGAGTTGCGCCGGACGTATGAGCATATCGTCATGGACACGCCACCGACGTTGCCGGTGACGGATGCGGCGGTGGTGGCGTCGAGCGCGGACGGCGCCATCGTCGTGCTCCGCAGCGGCGACACGGAGGAGGTCCCCGCCCAGCGAGCCGTGGAGCAGCTGCGAAGGGTTCAGGCGAGAGTGGCAGGCGTGGTGCTGAACGGCGTGAACCCGCAGCGGGATCACTACTACACGTATTATGCCTACCGCGATGCCCCGCGTCGCACGCGGGTGAAGTCGGTGCGGTCCCTCCTCACGCGGTGAACGCCGCGCCGCAGGCGGCATTCACGGCTCAGCAGATGATCTGGTCCCTCCGAGACCCGACGCTTACGTACCGAATCGGAACCTGTACGAGGTCCTGCAAGCGATCGAGGTAGGCCCGGGCCAGGGGCGGCAGGTCGGCCAGGCGCCGCGCCGACGTGGTCGGCTGCCGCCATCCCTCCAGGACTTCATAGACCGGTCTCACGCTGTTCAGCGTCTCCACGTCTGGCGGCACGTCGTCGATCGGGTCGCTGCCCAACTGGTAGCCCGTGCACACCGGGATGCGCTCCATGGAATCGAGCACGTCGAGCTTCGTGACCGCGAGGTCCGTGAGCCCGTTGACCCGGACGGCATACCGCACGACGACGGCGTCGAACCACCCGCACCGGCGCGGGCGCCCCGTCGTGGCCCCGTACTCGTCCCCGAGCTCGCGCAGGCGCTCTCCGTCCGCGGCTGCGGCTTCGGTGGGGAGCGGGCCGTTGCCGACGCGCGTGGTGTACGCTTTCACCACGCCCACCACCGCGTCGATCGCGGTCGGCCCAATCCCCGAGCCCACGGCCGCGCCGCCCGCCGTGGTGTTGGACGATGTGACGAACGGGTAGGTGCCGTGGTCCACGTCGAGCAGGGCTCCCTGGGCCCCCTCCAGCAGCACGAACTCGCCACGGGCGAGCGCCTCGTAGGTCATCCGTCCCGTGTCGGCGGCGAGGGGAAGTAGCCGAGGTGCCAGTCGCTCGAGTAACGCCACGTGCGCCTCGACCGAGGCCGGCTCCGCTCCCATCGTGGTGAGCAACATGTTGGCCCATTCGACCCGTGCAACGATCAGCTCGCGCGCCTGCGCCGCGTGCCGGAGATCCCCCACGCGCAACCCTCGGCGGCCGATCTTGTCCTCGTACGCCGGACCAATCCCGCGCCCCGTAGTACCGATCCTTTGGCGCCGTTCCCTCGCCTGGTCCAGCAGCTTGTGATACGGGAGCACGAGCTGCGCGCGGGCGGACACGAACAGCCGTCCGGTAACCGAGACCCCTCTGGCCTCCAACGCCTCGACCTCCGCCAGGAGCGTCTCCGGATCGAGTACCACGCCGTTGCCGATGAAACAGCGCGTTCCGGAGTGCAGAATGCCCGAAGGGATCTGGTGGAGGACGAACTCGTCCTCGCCCTTCACCACCGTGTGTCCCGCGTTGGCGCCACCCTGGTAGCGAACCACGACGTCGGCACGTTCGGCCAGGACGTCCACGATCTTGCCCTTCCCTTCGTCTCCCCACTGGGCACCGACCACCACGACACACTGGCGCTTGGGACCGAACACACGATCTCCTGAAAAGCGTGAGAGGTGAGGTGAGACGTGAGAGGTAAGAGGTGAGAAGTGGGGAGCAAGGGTAGAAGTCTCAGCTGACGCGGGGGATGAGGGGCCATCGGGGAACTCTCACCTCCCCTTCCCTCTCACCTCTTACCTCTCACGTCTCACTTCTCACCCTCGCCTTTCCCCGCTCTCACCCCCGACAAAAATGCCCCGGGGGTCGCCCGGGGCAGCCTCTGGAGAAACTATCGGAGACGCTCGCGCCCGTCAATTCGCGGACGCCAGTCGGGCCCCACCGCCGGCGCGGACCCCGGAGACCCCTGCGTCGCCAAGGAGCTGGGCGACATGCTCGCGCTCTTTCGCGCCGACATCGGCCAGAGGCGGCCGCGCCGGCCCGCCGGCCAGGCCAATCAGGTCCATCGCGGCCTTGATCCCGGGCGGACCGAGTCCCTGGACGATGTGCTGGTGGAGCGGGCCGATGATCTCCTGCACGGCGCCCGCCGCAGCTCGATCACCGGCCGCGAATGCGTCTCGAATCTTCAGCGCCTCCCGAAAGGCGAAATTCGCCACGGCCAGGATGCCCC
>JACQHC010000159.1 GCA_016199245.1 Gemmatimonadota bacterium
CTCGGCGAGCCCGGCGAGCGGCTGGCCGGGAGCGATCTGGAGCAGGACGAACGTGACGGTAACGACACCGAACGCCACCAGCGCCCCCTGGGCGAGGCGGCGAACGAAGAAGCCGGCCACGTTACGGCGCGATCATGCGATCGCGTGGAAGCGTGCTATCGGGGTGGATGCGCCAGGTCCACAGGAGCGACGACCACTGATCGGCGCGGAATGACACGTCCTGGAATCGCCGATGCACGCCGGCGAGCGGCCGGAGCGAATAGACCCAGATCGCGGGGGCGTCCTCGTTGATTTGGCGAAGGGCGCCGTGCCAGCGCCGCCGGGCGGTCACCGGATCCTGCGCGTCCACCGCGTCGCGGACCAGGCGGTCGAACGCGGCGCTCGAGTACGCCCCGTGGTTGGAGGCTCCCAGCCCGGCGCTCCCCCAATTCTGTTCGATCGATCGGGGGCTCGGGTCCTGGCTCCAGGAACCGAACATCGCGTCGAAGCGCCCCGTGACTGCCCGCTCGTTGAAGAGGTTGAAGTCCACCTCCACAATGCTCACGCTGACGCCGGCCCGGCGGAACTGTTCCTGCAACACCACGGAGGCCCGGCGTCGCGGTTGGCTGATCGTCGGGACGATGAGCTCGAACTCGAGGCGGTTGGCGCCGCGCAGCAAGACGCCGTCCCGGTCGCGACCGGTCCAACCTCGGCTCGCAAGCAGTCGCCGCGCCTCCGCCGTGTCGAACGGCAGTGGCTGGATGGAGTCACTGTAGATCCACAGGGATTGCGCCAGCGGCCCGGTGCCGGGGTGCGCTCCGTCACCGAATACGGCCTGCACGACGGCGCCGCGATCCACGACCATGGACAACGCCCGTCGCACCTCGCGGTCGGCGAACAACGGATGCGGCCGGCCGCGGTCCCCCGGGTACCGCAAGTTGAATCCGATGTAGGCATAGAACGAGGGGGACGATTCCACGACCCGGACGTGCGGAGCCTCCCGGGCGCGCTGGACGTTCTCGGGCACGCCGAGGGCGGGCATGACATCCGCCTCGCCTGCGACCACCTGCGTCACGCCGGCGACGGGGTCGCTGATGACGCGCCAGATGACGCGCGCCAGGCCGGGGCGGCCGAGAAAGAAGGCCGTGTCGGCCGCCAGCTCGACGTACTGGCCGGGCACCCACTGCACGAAGCGGAAGGGGCCGTTCCCGACCGGTTTGCGCCCGAACGCGTGGGAGCCAAGGTCGCGCCGGGGAATCGTGTCGAGGATGTGACGCGGCAGGATGCGCACATGGAACACGGTATCGAAGAACCGCTCGGGGTAGTTCCGTCGCAGGTGAAACAGGGCGGTCAGCGAGTCCTGCGTGGTGACATCCTCGATGTGGTCGAGCAGCGGGCGCGCCCCTGCGTTCACCAGCGTGTCCCGGTAGACGTCGAACGTGAACAGCACGTCGTCCGCCGTTACGGGCCTGCCGTCGTGCCAACGCGCGCGCGGGTCCATCGAGAACCGGATCGTTGTCGGGTCCGTGAGATCCCAGGACGCCGCGAGCTGGGGCACGAAGCCCTCATCGCCCAGCGTGTTCATCGCCGGCCCGATGTCCGCCAGCTTGAGGAACATCATGTCGCTGACGGCGATGCCCGCGTCCTGCTGCGTGGTGGGGGGGAACAGCACGTCCGGCTCGGCGCCCACGATGACCACCGTGCCGCACGGTCCGACGCACGGCGGCGCCTCGCGGCAGGCGAGGAAGAGTAAGGTCACGAGCACCGAGGTTGCTGACCGGGACATAGGCCAGGTGAGCTGTTGGACCAGCTGCAATATGGGAGTGGCGTCTACCGGCGCCAGGTCCAACTGTCGTCGTGGAACTTCGAGCGTCGGGCCGGTGGCTCCGCGGTCCGAATGACGGCGCCGTTCGTCGACCAGGCGCTCACGATCGCCGCCGCGACCTCGTCAAATTCCACTGGCCGACCCAGCGCTGCCTCGAGACTGGTCGCGGCGATGGCGGCCTCAGGTGTACGGGACACTCGACGGACGACCTCCTGCGATCCAGCCAACAGCACGGAACCGTGCTGCAGGAACGTATGGCCGAGCCGGACCTGCGCCGAACCCACCACCTTTCGCCCGTCGATCAGCACTTCCCCTCCGACGGGATGCGCAAAACAGGCCGCGGCATCCGGCGTGGGCGGCCCTCTGACGGGCGGAGCAAGGGTCGCCGTGGTGCCCAAAGCATGCAGCGCTGCCGCCAGCCGCTGGTGAATCGCGAGGTAGCTCTCGCGCAGGGAGCCGAACGTCGCCACGGGGGCGACGACCGCGTACGTGAGCTCCTGTTCGTGCCACACGGCACGCCCCCCGGTGGGCCGGCGGACCACGTCCAGGCCCAGGCGCTCAATCAGCCCGCGATCGTAGCGGCTGAGCGCGGGCTCGTTGCGGCCGAATGAGAGGCACGGTGGATTCCATCGGTAAAGCCGCAGCCACGCGTGATGCTCGGCCCCGCGATCAGCGTGCTCGAGCAGCCACTGGTCCAGCGCCATGTTGTCGGCGCCCGGGCGGCCGGCGGGCTCGACGATGAAGGTCCAGCGAAGGTGCGGCAGGCGTGGCATGGCGGCATGGGCGGTACGGGACCCCACTTGGTCACCCGCCGCCGTGCCGCTCATCCCGCCCATGCCGCTCATGCCGCTCTCACCGCCGCCGCCCTCACTGATACGCCTCGACCGGCGGGCACACGCACACGAGGTGCCGGTCGCCGTAGGCCGCGTCCACCCGCCCGACCGGTGGCCAGACCTTGTGCTCCCGCGTCTCGCGCGTCGGGAATCCCGCCTGCTCGCGCGAGTACGGATGCTTCCAGGGATCTGACAGCAGTGCGTGAAGTGTGTGCGGCGCGTTCTTGAGCACGTTGTCCGTCCGCCCGGCGCGGCCTTGCTCCACGGCCCGGATCTCTTCCCGAATGGCGATCATGGCGTCACAGAACCGGTCAAGCTCCGACTTCGGCTCGCTCTCCGTGGGCTCGATCATCATCGTGCCCGGCACCGGGAACGAGATCGTGGGCGGATGGAACCCGTAGTCGATCAGACGCTTTGCGATGTCTTCCACCTCGATGCCCGCGGACGCCTTGAACGGACGCGTGTCGATGATGCACTCATGAGCGATGAGGCCGTTCCTGCCGCTGTAGAGCAGGTCGTAATGCCCCGCCAGCCGGCGCGCGATGTAGTTGGCGTTGAGGATGGCCATCCGCGTCGCGTCGGTGAGCCCGTCCGGTCCCATGAGCGCGATGTACGCCCACGAGATGGGCAAGATGGACGGGCTGCCCCACGGGGCGGCCGAGATCGTGCCGCACGACCGTTCGATGCCGAGCGGCACGATCGGGTGATCCGGCAGAAACGGCGCGAGGTGCTGCGCCACCGCGATGGGCCCCATCCCCGGGCCGCCGCCGCCGTGCGGGATGCAGAACGTCTTGTGCAGGTTCAGGTGGCAGACGTCGGCGCCGATATCCGCCGGCCGGCACAGGCCCACCTGCGCGTTCATGTTGGCGCCGTCCATGTACACCTGGCCGCCATGCTCGTGCACGGTCCGGCACATCTCGCGCACCCCGGCCTCGAAGACGCCGTGCGTGGACGGGTAGGTGATCATCAGCGCGGCAAACGTGGACGCATGCTCCTGCGCCTTGGCCCGCAGGTCCGCGAGGTCCACGTCGCCCCGATCGTCGGTTCGGACCACCACGACCCGCATACCCGCCATCACGGCGCTTGCCGGATTGGTGCCGTGGGCCGACTGCGGAATCAGGCAGGTCGTGCGGTGGTGCTCCCCTCGGGAGCGGTGGTAGGCGCGGATGACGAGCAGCCCGGCGTATTCCCCCTGGGCGCCCGCGTTCGGCTGGAGCGAGACGCGAGGAAAGCCCGTGATCTCCGCCAGCGCCCGCTCGAGGTCCGTGAACAGCGCGCGGTAGCCGTCGGCCTGCTCGCAGGGCGCGAACGGATGCAGCCGGCCGAACTCCGGCCAGGTCACCGCCTCCATTTCCGCGGTGGCGTTCAGCTTCATGGTGCACGACCCCAGTGGGATCATCGCGGAGGTGAGCGACAGGTCACGGTCCTCCAGCCGCTTGAGGTAGCGCAGCATCTCGGTTTCCGAGTGGTAGCTGTTGAACACCGGGTGCGTGAGGAAATCGCTCGTCCGGGCGAGCGATGGCGGAATGGCGCGGAGTCCCGGCGCTTCGAGCTCCGACAGGGCGGGGGCCTGCCGGCCCAGCGCGAACACCCCGATCAGGTCGTGGACATCGGCGGGTCCCGTCGTCTCGTCCAGCGCAACGCCGATCCGTCGCTCACCGATGGGCCGCAGGTTGATACGCCGACCCCGCGCCGCTTCGTGAATCCGTTGGGTCGTCTCCGGCGGGCTCTCCACGCAGAGCGTATCGAAGAAATCGGCGTGCACCACGCGGTACCCGAGGCGACGCAGACCCTCGGCCAGCGCGGCGGCGAGCCGGTGGACGCGCTCGGCAATGGCCGCGAGGCGATCCGGCCCGTGGTACACGGCGTAGCACCCGGCGGTCACGGCGAGCAGCACTTGCGCGGTGCAGATGTTGCTCGTGGCTTTTTCCCGGCGGATGTGTTGTTCCCGGGTCTGCAGCGCCATGCGGAGCGCCGGCCGGCCGGCACTGTCGCGTGACACACCGATGATCCGGCCGGGCATGTGGCGCTTGTACGCTTCGCGCGTGGCGTAGAACGCCGCGTGCGGCCCGCCGTAGCCCAGCGGCACGCCGAAGCGCTGCGAATTGCCGACCGCGATGTCGGCGCCCCACTCTCCGGGAGGAGTGAGGAGCGTCAAGGCGAGCAGATCGGTCGCTGCGGTCACCAGGGCGCCCGCCGCATGCGCCGACTCGCACAGGCCACGGAAGTCCCGAATGGCTCCGTCCGTCGCGGGGTACTGCACGAGCGCCCCGATCACACCAGGCCGAAATACGAAGTCGGACGGGCCGCTGACCACGACGTCCACGCCGCGCGCTTCGGCGCGCGTGCGCACGACGGCGACGGTCTGCGGGTGGCAGGCGTCGTCCACGAGATACACGGGCCGTTCGGTGGCGGGCGCCACCGCCACGGTCATGGCCATGGCCTCCGCGGCTGCCGTCCCTTCATCGAGCAGCGACGCGCCGGCGATCTCGAGCCCCGTGAGGTCGGCGACCATCGTCTGGAAATTCAGCAGTGCCTCGAGCCGCCCCTGCGCGATCTCGGCCTGGTAAGGTGTATACGCCGTGTACCAGCCCGGGTTTTCCAGCACGTTGCGCAGGATCACGCCGGGCGTGATGGTGTCGGCGTAGCCCATACCGATGTACGAGCGGAACACCCGGTTCGTCGCCGCCATCTCGCGCAACGCCGCGAGAGTCTCCGGCTCACTCCGGGCGGCGGGCAGGTTCAGCGGCCGTCGCAAGCGGATATCCGGAGGCACGACGTCGTCGATCAACGCGTCCAGCGTCTCGTAGCCGCACACGTCGAGCATCGCGCGCCGCTGATCCGGATGCGGGCCGATGTGGCGCGCCGCGAACCGATCCGGGTGCTCCAGTGAGCCGGTGTGAGGGCGCGTGTCAGGAGGGGCGCTGGCGGTGTTCATGCGTGTCGGATTCCGTTGTGCAAAGCGCCCCGGGGACTGTTCCAGCGCGCGGGTGGGTGTGCTGGAATGTGTGGCACGCCGGCTGCCTGTCAGGCGCCGATGTGCTGCTCGTAGTCCGAAGCCCGAAGGAGTTGGTCCCGTTCAGCGGCGTTGCGGCAGCGCAACTTGATCATCCAGCCCTCGCCGTAGGGGTCCTGATTCACGAGGCTCGGGTTGGATTCCAGCGCCTCATTCACTTCCACGACCTCCCCCGAGAGCGGGCAGAACAGCTCCGAGACAGCTTTCACCGCCTCGATGGTGCCGAACACGTCCATCCGCGAGAACTTGGTCCCGAGCTTGGGCAAATCGACGTAGACGACGTCCCCCAGCTCTCCCTGCGCGTAATCCGTGATGCCCACCTGGACCACGTCGGGTTCGTCGGTGGGCTTCACGTATTCGTGTTCTTCGGTGTAGTGCAAGTCGTCGGGGATCTTGGACATGTGGGTGGCCGTGCGGAGTTTTTTTTCGCGTTTGCCGGACTGACTTTACCCGGCACCGCAAGACGTGTCAAGCGCTGAACAGGTCCGCGCGGAGACCGGACGCGGCCGAGTCGCGGAAGTACTCGCGTGTGGTGACGCCGCTGGCCGCGCGTGCGCACGGCGGCGCGGGATACGCCGCGATGGCGCGGCGCTTCACGTCGAGCCAGGGACGCACGTCAAGCGCCACGGCGGCTCCGGGTTCTCCTTGCGGCAGATCAATCCACACGGCGAGGCCGGCCCGCGCGCACGCGGCGCGCGCGGCAGCGGCAAGCCGGTGATGGTCGTCCGGTTTCTCGGGTGCGCTGCCGATCGTGAGCGCCGCGTGCGATTCGGCCCGCCGCAACTCGGCCTCCAGCACGTCCGCTAGGGCGCCCGGATCGGCCGCGAGCCGCCGGAGGCCGCCGATGCGGAGGGCGGTGGTCGCCTGGCGCAGGGTGTCGGGCGGGTCGGCGCTGGTGCCGCCGGCCTCGACGAGCCACACGGCGGTGTGCACGCCGGCCTCGACCATTCGGGCCAGCGTCCCGCCGATCAGGAACGCTTCGTCGCCGGCGTGCGGCACCAGCGCGACCAGGGATCGGCGGCTCGCGCTGTCGCCACCGGCCAGGTGGCGCGCCGCCCGGGCGCGCAGGGCAAGCCACACGTCCCAGGCGGCGCGTCGCAGATCGTCCGGCGTGCCGTCATTCATCACGACGAAGTCGCTCCGGGCTCGCTTGGCCTCCGCCGGCAGGTGAACGCGCAGCAGGGCATCAGCCTCGTTGGGGGAGATGCCGCGGCGCTCCACCAGGCGCCGGCGCCGGAGCGGTTCCGGCGCGTCCACCAGCACCACGGCGTCGAACGCGGCGGGATCGAGCGCCTCGAACAGAAGCGGGATGTCGTTGACTACGATGCAATCACCGCGCGTGGCGGCCGCCATCATCAGGTCGTTCCGAGCCTCGCGCACGGCGGGATGCACGATCGCGTTGAGCGCCGCGCGGGCGGCGTCGTCAGAGAGGATGAGGCGGCGCAGCGCCGGCCGGTCGAGCTCGCCGGCTGCCGTGATCAGGTGTCGCCCGAATCGCTCCCCAATCGCCGCCAGCACCGGCGATCCCGGCTGCTCCGCGTCGCGGACCAGCCGATCGGCGTCGATGACGGTGGCGCCCCACTCATCAAACCACCCCGCGACCATGGACTTACCGGCCGCGACGTTACCGGTCAGGCCGACGTTGAACACGGAGCGTGAGAGTTCCTCGGACTGCAGGGACGGGTTTCACGATGTCCGATGTCCGATATCCGAATGGACTGGTTCGAACATCGGACATCGGATATCGAACATCGGAAATGGGCATCTCTACAACAGAATGGTTTGATCCGCGTTCGGCCGCGGCACCTGGTGGCAACGCCGGCAGCGGGCCTCATACGCCTCGCGCCCGCCGACCATGATCGTGGGTGAGTCGAACGGCGCAGGTTGCCCGTCCAGCAGCCGCTGATTGCGGCAGGCGGGCTCGCCGCAGACCACACAGATGGCGTGCAGCTTGTCCACCAGTTCGGCTACCGCCAGGAGCTGAGGCATGGGACCGAACGGCTCGCCGCGGAAGTCGGTGTCCGTACCGGCCAGGATGACGCGCATCCCTCGGGCGGCGAGGTCCGTGGCCACTCCGACGATGCCCTGGTCCAAGAACTGGGCCTCGTCGATGGCGGCGACGCTCACATCGGGCCGCACCCGCTGTGCGATCTCGAGCGAAGTGCTCACGGGCTCGGCGTCCACGGTGATGCCATCGTGCGTAGTGACGGAGTAGACGCCGTAGCGATCGTCGAGATGGGATTTGAAGACCTGAACACGCCGGCGAGCGATGATCGCGCGCCGCACGCGGCGGATGAGCTCTTCGCTCTTACCGCTGAACATGACGCCCGTGATGACTTCGATCCAGCCCGCGTGGGCGGTGTGGTACATGGGAGAAGCGGTCGGTGACGCGTTGTATGATTCGGGTCGCGGTCCGGCGCCAGGCGCGGGACGTTACCGCTGGACGTCCAGCGCGGGCAAGCAGCGCGACTGGACACGGGCGCCCGCCGGCTTGCGGCGCACCACCGTTGGTTCATATTGCCCTTGCTTGCCGTGGGCGGGGATCACCGGTCGAGGGTCGGGTGAACAAGGCGAAGCTGATGCACGCGCTCGCTGAGCGCGCCGGGCTGACGAAACCACAGGCGGCGAAGACCATCGCCGCGCTGTTCGGCGCGACCGGGGTGATCGCGACCGAACTTCGCCGCGGCGGCAAGGTGCAGATTACGGGGTTCGGGAGCTTTGTGGCCCGGCGGCGGCTGGCGCGCCCCGGCCGCGATCCGCGGACCGGGCGGACGATTCACATCCCCGCCGCGCTCGTGCCCGCCTTCCGGGCGGGTCAGGCTCTGCGTGCGGCACTGGAGCGCGCCAGTCGCAGGAGCTGAGGGCGGACGGTCGGACATCATCGCCTGTCCAGCCGAGCCGCTATTCTCCTCCCCCGAACAGTGGTTCCACTGAGCCCCGCGACGGCGCGCTCGGCAACGGTAGCCCGCACCTCGACGAGCGAGAACGCCTCCCGCACGTCCACTCGCCCCAGGTCTTCCCGCGCAAGCCCGGCGGCGTTGAGCAGCACGCCCACCAGATCGCCGACGCGCAGCTGATCGCGCCGCCCGCTGTCCACGCGGATCCGGACGAAGGCCGGAACGGACTGCGCCACGGAGGCCTCCAGCTCCGGTGACGGCTGCAGCGACAGCGCGGCGGCCGCTACGAGCGAGGGGTCGTACTCGTCGAACAGGGGCTCCAGCGCCAGCAGCGCGCCTGTCAGGTCCGTGCCGGCGAGCCGCTCCCTCAGCCGCTGCCGGACGTCGAACAATCGCACGCGCGCATCGTCGCTCGCCCCCGCAATGCGGAGCGGCCGCAGCGGATGCGCGAGCTTCCGCAGGTAGGCCATCTGGGGCCCGCTCAAGATCACGACCACGTCCGCGGCGGCCGCACGCAGGACCGCCAGCGTCGAGGCGTCCGGCAGGTCCAGCGCCACGGCCAGCGGCGCCGTGGCGCCCTCTTTCAGCAAGCGGACGGCGGGCAGATCGGCGGCCGGGCGTCCGCTCGCGGCGTCCGAAGGGTCCCAGACGACCGCCCCGTCGGGGTTCAACGCGTCGAGCACACCCCGCAACGCTCCCCAGCGCCGCTCCAGGGGTGCGATCAGGTAGCGCACGGGTCCGCTCGGAGAGTCCGGTAGTCTCGCGGCGCTCAGCATTGCTGCACGGTGAGCGTGGCGCTCGAGGAAACCGCGGAGCGGGGTGTCGTCCTGCGTGAGCACGACACGTTGGGAGTGGCCGGCTTCCGCCAGCAGGGTGTCGAGGGCGGTGACATCCCCAGCCTCGAGCGCCCACTCGGGCCAGGCCAAGACCACGCGGGTGACCTCGGCTAGCTTCAGCGCGGAGCGGCCGACGAGCTCCAGAATGTCTCGGGGCGTGGCGACCAGCGTCGCAGGAGGGGCTGTGGCGAGGACAGCAACCGTGCGAGCGAGCCCGGTCGCGACGTGAACCGGCGCCGCGTTGGGTACGGTCCCAATCACGTGTGCCAGATCGAGTCCGAACGTGGATTCCGGCACGACCGCCACGGTCCAGGGTCGGAGTCCATCCCTCGCGGGCAGGCGCTCAAACAGGGGCACGGCTGCCCACGGAGCAGGCGGGCAGACGTACACCAGCGGTTTGCCGGTTTCCAGAGCCGCGCGGTGCGATGCGTCGAACGCGGGGGTGAATCGCCAGGACACGTTCCCTCGATTGTCAAACACGTTTCGGGCCGTGGCACGGCACCGGGTTGTAGGCTACCTTCGCCCCGACCCGCGGGCAACAGGAGACGATGGTCGGCGAGACGATGGTCGGCCGGAACTTCCATCCAGGGCGCGCACTGCTCGTCGTCGTAGCCGCCAGCTTCCCTTGGGGAAGCAGCGTCGCACAGGACCGCCCGAGCGCCCGGGCCCTCGGCGTCACGGTGGGCGTCCTGGCCCCCGGATCCCTCAATGCCATCACGGATGTGGCGGGCGTACGTGTTGGGCATGCGACGGTCACGCGGGGTGATTCGATCAACACGGGCGTCACGGTCGTGCTGCCTCACGGCGGGAACGTGTTCCGCGACAAGGTGCCGGCCGCGGTCGTGGTGGGAAACGGGTTCGGCAAGCTGGTAGGATTCACGCAGGTCCAGGAGCTGGGCGAGCTGGAGTCGCCCATTGTGCTCACGTGCACGTTGTGCGTGTCCCGGGCCGCGGACGCCACGCTCACCTACCTGCTCTCGCTTCCGGGGAACGAGTCGGTCCGCTCCATCAACGTGGTGGTGGGGGAGACGAACGACGGTTTCCTGAACGACATTCGCCGACGCCCCATCACCGAGCGCGACGTGCTCACGGCCATCGCCGAGGCGCGGGAAGGGCCGGTCGAGCAGGGCAGCGTCGGTGCGGGGCGCGGCACGATGGCGTTCGGCTGGAAGGGCGGCATCGGCACGTCGAGCCGCAAGCTTCCCGCGTCGCTTGGCGGGTGGACCGTCGGCGTGCTCGTCCAGTCGAACTACGGCGGGGTGTTGACCATCCGCGGCGCTCCGGTGGGTCAGGAGCTCGGCCGCTACTATCTCAGAGACCGGATCTCCTTCGCCCGTGATCGCCCGACATCGCCCGTGATCGCCGGGGAGGGGAGTGGTGCGGCGGCGGACGGGTCGATCATGATCGTCGTCGCGACCGACGCGCCTCTGGAGCATCGGAACCTGGAGCGGCTCGCCCGCCGGGCCCTCGCGGGGCTGGCCCGCACGGGGAGCGCGATGACCAACGGTTCCGGCGACTACGTCATTGCGTTCAGTACGGTTCCCGTTGCCCGCCTCGCGGCCGCGCCGCCCCTCGGGAACGAGGCCGTGAGCCCGTTGTTCGAGGCGGTGATCGAGGCGACCGAGGAAGCGATCTACAATTCATTGTTCCTCGCCACCACGGTGCGCGGCATGAACGGAACGGCCACCGCGCTGCCGGTGGATTCCACGGTGCAGATCCTCGAGCGGTACGGAGTGATCCGACGATGATCCATTCGACAGCCTGTGCGGCCATCGCGCTGGCGCTCGCGATTCCCGGTGCGCTGGCCGCGCAGCAGCGACCGCTCAAGGTGCTCATCTCCGCCGACATGGAGGGCGTGGCGGGCACCGTGACCGGCGACCAGTTGGGCCCCGGCGGCTTCGAATACGAGCGCTTCCGCCGCATCATGACCGGGGAAGTCCGGGCAGCCATCGAGGGCGCGCGCGAAGCCGGAGCGACGGACATCGTGATCGCGGACGCCCACGGCAACGGGGAGAACCTGCTCATCGACGAGCTGCCGGTGGACGTGACGGTCGTCCGCTCCTGGCCCCGTCCGCTGATGATGATGCAGGGCATCGACAGCACGTTCCGCGCGGTGGTGTTCATTGGCTATCATGCAAGCGTCGCCAACCCGCTCGGCGTGCGGGCGCACACTATCTCCTCGGCGCGCCTGCAGGACGTGCGGTTGAACGACCGGTCGGTCACGGAAGGTGCCATCAACGCCGCGATCGCGGGGCATTTCGGCGTCCCCGTAGTGATGGTGTCGGGCGATGACGCCGCGGTGGCGGAGGTGCGCTCGGCCGTGGGGGACATCGAGGGAGCGGTGGTGAAATGGAGCTACAGCTTTCACTCGGCCAGGACGCTCGTGCCGGAGGCGGCCGCGCGGCTCATCCGGGAAAAGGCGGCGGCGGGCGTGCGACGCCGGGCGGAGATCCGCCCGTATGTCTTGCGGACGCCGATCACGCTGGACTTGCGATTCCGGTTCTACCGGCCCGCCGAGATGCTGGCCTATTTACCGATCGTGGAGCGGACCGACCCGCACACCATCCGCTACGTGGGCCCGAACATGATCGCGATCTCAAAGTTCATCGAATTCGTCACGACGTATGCCGTGAACCTGGAACCGTGAGCGGGAGATGAGCGTGCGGCTGTCCAAGAACCTCGAGCACCTGCGGCCCTCCGAGACCGTCTCGATCAACATGGAGACCCAGCGCCGGCGCGCCGCGGGCGAGGATGTGATCGATCTCTCGGCCGGAGAGCCGGACTTCGAGACGCCGCGTGCCATTGCGGAGGCCGGCATCCGCGCCATCCAGCAGGGGAAGACGAAGTACCCGGCAACGCCTGGCATCCTGGATTTGCGGGCGGCCGCCGCGCGCCATCTGTCGCTGCTGTCGGGCGGGCGGCCCGTGAATGCGGACCATATCGTGGTCTCCACCGGGGCCAAGCAGTCCTTATTCAACGCCTGCATGACGCTGTTCGGTCCCGGGGACCGCGTACTCATTCCGTCGCCGGCCTGGGTGTCGTATCCGCAGATCGTTCACCTGGCGCGCGCGGAGCCCGTGTTGGTGCCGGGCGAACTGGAATGGAGCCTCAAGGTCGATGTCCGGGCGCTCGAGAAGCACCGCGACACGCGCACGGCCGGCTTGATTCTGTGCTCGCCGGTGAACCCGACGGGCGCCGTGTACACGCGCGCGGAGTTAAAAGCCATTGTGGATTGGGCCCGGCAGCACGAGTTGTGGCTGATCTCGGACGAGATCTACCGGCGTATTCATTATGGATCCGGCCCGGCGCCATCGGTGCTGGACCTGCCGGACGATCAGCTCGGCAAGACGGTTCTCATTTACGGCGCGTCGAAGGCCTATGCCATGACGGGTTGGCGCATCGGGCTCGCGCTCGCCCCGGGCCCTGTGGCGAAGGCGATGTCCGCGCTGCAGACGCATGTCACGAGCGGCGCGAACCATCCGGCACAGTGGGCCGCCGTCACGGCGTTCGGCGACGAGCGGCTGGAGGCGGACGTGGCCCACATGGTCGAAGCGTTCCGGAACCGGCGTGACCTGGTGGTGCAACACTTCCGGCGGCACCTGCCGGGCGTCGAGTTCATCGAACCGCTGGGTGCGTTCTATTTCTTCTTCCGGGTCGATTCATATTTCTCGCCAGGTGGCATCACGACGGCCGCGCAGTTCTGCGAGCGGCTGATGGCCGATGAAGGCGTGGCGGTCGTGCCGGGTGACGCCTTCGGCGACCCGCGCTGGGTGCGATTGTCCTACGCCGCGTCCGAACGGGACTTGAACGGCGCGCTGGAGCGCCTCACGCGATTCGTGCGCGTGCTCGAGGGAGCACCGGCCCCTGCGTGACTCGCTGGTCGGCCTCGGCCACGAGTCCTATTATTGAGGACGGCTCCCACCACCTTCACGGAATCCTGCCATGGGACTGGCTGCCCAAGTGGCCGCGCTGAGCGGCCCGTTGCCGAAGATCCGATTCACCTGGGACGCTGAGACCGAAATCCTCGCCGGCCGCCTCGACGGCGTGGCTGGCGGACCGGGGCTCACCGGCTCGGTTGAGCTCGAGGGCAAGGATGGTTCGTTCATCGTGCTGGACGTGGCCGACGGAGTGATGCGGGGCCTGGAGATCGTGGTGTGGCCCAGGGTCCAGACGGCACCGGTCGTACCACCGGACGCGCGCGAGCGAGGACGTCTGCTCATTCCGACCCGCGTGTCGCAGCCCGGGATCGCCGCTGTGGAGCTGGACACTCATCTCCTGGCCGAGCGGAGCGAGGACGGGTCCACGATCCACGTGCGGGTCGGTCCGAAGCGCAAGGTCACTGCCACTCGCCTGGCCGACGGACTGATCCTGGAACTGGACCGCCGCGGCGGGATCGCGGGCTTCTGGCTGCTTGGCGTTCCACGCCTCGAGCTGCCAAAGGCTTCCTAATGCGCGCGTCGCTGTGTCTGCTGGCCGTGTGGTGCGGGGCCGCGCGACTGGGTTCGTCGCAAGAAGCCCGAGCGCTGCGGTATACGCCGCGTGAGGGAACCGTCGTCCACACGGTGTTCAGCGCCCGAGCGAGCCTGGTCTACCGCGACTACACGGGCGGTGTGGCTGCGCCGGACAGCGTAGTCGGCGAGTACACGGCGCTCGGCGCCGTGGGGCAGCGCGTGCAGCAAGTATCGGGGAGCACCCGCCTGCTGGACGTGCGGCTCGATTCCCTGCGCACGCGGGCCAGGCTGTCGGGACAAGCCTGGAAGGAGACGATGCTACCCGATTCCCTGCGCCCCACGATGCCCGTGACGGTGGACGAACGACTCCGGCTCGGCCGGCTGCCGGAGGCCGGAGCCGCGCAGGTGGGACTGGTGCGCTCTCTGGGCTGGATGGGCGTTGAGTTCCCGGAAGAGCCGGTGGGACCCGCGGGACGATGGACCGGAGCCACGGTGGTGCGCCTGCCGCGCGAACTGGCGGTCCTGCACGAGGTGGTCATGCCCGATTCGCTGGACGCGGTGGCGTCGGTGGTGCTGGATTCCGTGTCGGTCCGGCCCGCCGACACGTTGCTGTTTCTCTCCTTTCAGGGCACCCTTGGACCCGTTACCGAGCCGGGACTCGACGCTGGCGACAGCGCATCGGTTTCGCTGGCGGGTGCGCAGGCCGGGACGCTCATCTGGTCCACGGCGTGGCAGACGTTCGTGGCCGGGGCCAGCCAGACCAGGGTGCGCGCGCGGCTCCGCGTTCGGTCCGCCCGCGGCGGGCGAGAGGCCGAGCTGCTGTGGACGGTGACGACCAGGCTGCAGGTTCGCATCTGAGCCGCGGATCACCCGGATGACGCCGATGAGCGCAGGTCGCGCACGGTGACGGCGACGCTGACTCCGTGAGGCTCGCCCACCTCGCCGACCCGCACCTCGGGTTTCGGCAGTTCTACAGGCAGACTCCGCACGGCACTAATCAACGCGAAGCCGACGTCGCCGCGGCGTTCCGGCAGGCTGTCGAAGACGCGATCGCCGCGCGGCCCGATGTCGTGCTGCTTGCCGGCGACGTGTTCCACTCGGTGCGTCCCACCAATCCGGCGATCCTCGAGTCGTTTACGCAGTTGCGCCGCGTCCGCGCCGCGCTGCCGCGCGCGCCGATCATCGTGATCGCCGGCAACCACGACACGCCGCGGTCAGTGGAGACAGGCGCGATCCTGCGGTTGTTCGAGGCGGTTCCGGACGTCCACGTCGTGGTGCACGAGCGGCGGTGGCTTGAGTTCCCCGATCTCGATCTGGCGGTTCTCTGCGTGCCGCACGCGGATCTCTCGCGTCAACCGCGCGAACCGCTGGCGCCCCGGGCCGGCTTTCGGTGGAACGTGCTGCTTTTGCACGGGGAGATCGCGGGAGTGATTCCGGGGGATCGCTCGTGGCTGGAGTACGGCGGCGCGCTCGTGGACCCGACCGAGCTCCACGCCGACGCGTGGAGCTACGTGGCCCTGGGCCATTACCACGTCGCCCGCCGGTTGCAACCCAACGTCTGGTACGCCGGATCGCTTGAGTACGTGAGCCCCAACCCCTGGGGCGAATTGCGGGACGAGGAGGCGCAGGGACGTCCGGGGCTGAAGGGATGGCTCTTGGTGGAGCTGGCCGCGGACCTGCGCGTGGAGTTTCGACCGGTATCGCTTGCCCGGCGAATGATCGACCTGCCCGCGATCCACGGGACCGGGCTCGCGCCGGCGGAACTGGACGCGATGATTCAGGAGCGTGTGGAGAATGTTGCGCAGGGGATTGACGGCCACATCGTGCGCCAGCTGATCTGGGACGTTCCGCGCGCGGTGGCGCGGGACTTGAGCTACACGCCGATTCGCCAGTTCAAGACGCGGGCGTTGCACTACCACCTGGACATCCGGCGACCGCACCCGGCGCGCGAGGTTGGCGTAGGCGCTCCCGGTCAGCGACACACGCTCGCCGAAATGGTTGTGGAATATCTCCGTCGGCGCCCGCTGGACGCCACCGTAGACCGCGAACGACTCGTGGCACTGGCGACGCACTACCTCGAGCAGACGACCAGCCGCGTGCGCGAGGCCTAAGATGCGCCTGCACCGGCTCAAGCTCGTGAACTTCCGGCAGCACGCCGACGCCGAAATCACGTTCGGTCCGGGGATCACCGCGATCATCGGGCCGAACGGGGCCGGGAAGACCACGCTGCTCGAGGCGATTGCCTGGGCGTTCTACGGCATGCCGGCCGCTCGTGGCGGCCGGGAATCGCTGCGCTGGAATCGGGCGCCGGCGAGGGCGACGGTGCGCGTCGACGTGGAGTTCACGCTGGGAGGCCACGACTACCGAGTGATGCGAGCGCTCAACCTGGCGGAGTTGTATCAGGATGCCCTCGAGACGCCGGTGGTCTCGGGCCACCACGAGGTGACGGCTCGTGTGCAGCGGCTCCTGGGGATGACCCGTGAGGAGTTCTTCAATACGTACTTCACGGGCCAGAAGGAACTCACCGTCATGGCCCAGATGGGGGCGACCGAGCGAGCCAGATTCCTTTCGCGCGTCCTGGGGTACGAGAAACTGCGGGAGGCTCAGGACCTGCTGCGCGAGCGCCGGACCGTGCTCAAGGCGGAGCGCGTGGGCGTAGAACACGGGCTCGGTGACGATCGGGAGTTGGAGGCGGAACGCGCCGCCGCGCTGGAGCGACTCGCAGGTGCCGACCGGTCGGTAGGCGATGCGAGTGAGCGGCGAGCCGCCGCCGAAGTGGTATTGGCCCAGGCAGGCCCCGCGTGGACGCAGATGGCCGAGCTGCGCGAATCCGTGCGGGCGCTGGATGCCGAGCGGAGGCTCGCTGACCAGCATGTCGAGGAAGCGCGGCGCGAGTTCGAGCGGCTGGATCGGGCGCTGGCGGAGGCGCTCGCCGCACGGACCCGGCTGCAGGCGCTCGAGCCGGACCTCGTCCGCTGGGCGGAGGTGCGCGCGGAGCTCGAGCAGCTCGACGCCAGAGCCGCGGCGGAGGGACAGCGGCGGGCGCTCGCCGGGCAACGGCGGGAAATCGAGCTGCAGGTGACGCGGGCGCGATCGCGACTCGCCGAAGGGAGCGGTGCGGAGGTGGAGCGCCGGGCGGCGGAGGAGGCCGTCCAGGGAGCGCACGCAGCACTGCGCGCCGCCGAAGCGGAGGAGGAGCGTGCCCGGACAGCATGGGTGCGGGACCGCCAGGACGCGGAGACGAAACGGCAGGCGCTGCTGGACCAGTATCACGATCTGCAGGGCCACCGCGCCCGCGTCACGGCCGCCGGGCCGGAGGGCACCTGCCCCACGTGTCTGCGGCCCCTCGGGCCGGAGTATCAAGGCGTGCTGGATACGCTGGCGCGGCAGTTGGAGGAAATCGAGATCAACGGGCGGTTCTTCAAGCAACGCCTCAAGCAGCTGGCCGTGGAGCCGCCGGAGGTACGCGAGGCGCAGTCCCGCAGGGCTCGGGCGGCCCGCGACCATGAGGCGGCCGTGCAGCGGGCAGCGCGCGCGGTGGAACGGGATCGCGAGCGCGCGGAGCTCGTGGAAGAGGTGACGCGACTCGGTGCGCGGGCCGCGGCCATCGAACGAGAAATGGCGGCGCTGCCGGAGGGCTACGACGTCGAGCGGCACGATCGGGTGCGCGCCCAGCGGAAGGAGCTCGAACCGGTCGAGGCCCAGGCGGCCGCCCTGCGCGTGACCGCCGGGCGGGCCGAGCTGCTGGTGCGGGAGGCCGAACTGGCCGAGCGCAACCTGTCGGAGCGCGAGGGTCGACTACGGGCGCTCATCGAGCGCATCGCGGCGGCAGGATTCAGCGAGGACGCGTATGCCCAGGCTCGCGCTTACTATCACGAGGCGGAAGCGGCCGTGCAGCAGGCGGAGCGGGATCTCCTGATGGCGACCGGTGATCAGCGGGCTGCGGAGGCCGCGCTGGAGAACGTGGAGCGGCGGCGGCGCGAGCGCGCGGCGAGGGCGGAGCGCCTGGAGCGACTGAAGGTGGAGATTCGGCTGCACGATGAGCTCGACAAAGGGCTGCACGACCTGCGCACGGAGCTGAACGCCCGCATGCGGCCGGAACTGTCGGAGGTCGCCTCGGCGCTGCTGTCGGACCTCACCGATGGGCGCTATGCGGAGCTCGATCTCGATGAGGAGTACCGGATCCTCGTTCTGGAGGACGGGCAGGCGAAGCCGGTGATCTCGGGGGGTGAGGAGGACATCGCGAACCTGGTGCTTCGGCTCGCCATCAGCCAGCTTGTCGCGGATCGGGCGGGGCAGCCGCTGTCCCTCCTGGTCCTGGACGAGGTGTTTGGCAGTCTCGATGAGAGCCGCCGCGATCAGGTTCTGGCGCTGCTCCGCCGCCTGGCGGACCGGTTCCCGCAGGTCGTGTTGATCACACATATCGAGTCGATCCGGGAGGGCGTGGACCGCGTGCTGCGTGTGGTATTCGATCCGACCCGCGGGCTCTCGGAGATCGGCGAGGATCAGGGAGGGCCGGCGCGTGAGAATGTGGCAGCCTGAGCACGGCGTTCAGGGGCCGGCGCCGGTGACCGAGAGCGATCTGGGCGCCCTCAACCGGCTGTTCTCCGATGCCTTTACGGACCGGTATCGGCGTGACGGGTTGGTGGGTGTGCGGGTTCCCCAGCTCAGCGCGCAGGTGTGGCGCTACGCCCTGCGCGATGCGCGCGACGGGGCGATGTTGTGGCGCGACGAGCATGATGAGATCGTGGCATTCAACATCGTGCACCGCTCAGGGGACGAGGGGTGGATGGGTCCCCTCGCCGTCCGACCCGACCGGCAAGGGCTGGGGCTGGGGCGCGTGGTGGTGCAGGCCGCCGTAGCGTGGCTCGAAGCGCAGCGCGTGGGAACCATCGGGCTGGAGACGATGCCACGCACCGTGGAGAACATCGGGTTCTACAGCCGGCTGGGATTCCTGCCGTCGTGTCTCACGATCACGCTTATGGGGGAGGTGCGCTCCCGCCCCGGGCGCGCGCGGTATACCCGACTGGGAGATCTGGGCGACAGGGAGCGCCGGTCGGTGGTCGAATCCTGCCGGGCTGCCCTGGCCGGCGCCGGCCTCAGATGCGACTACACCCGCGAACTGGACCTGACGGTGGAACTGGCGCTGGGCGATGCCGTGGTGCTCCCCACGGACGGTCCGGTCACCGCGTTCGCACTGTATCACTCCGCGCCGCTCGCCGAGGGGCGGGCCGGGGACGAGCTCCGCGTGTTGAAGCTGTTCGCGCGTGGACCGGAGGACTTTGAGAGGCTCGTGACCACCCTCGAGACCTGCGCGGCCCGGTTACACCTGGGGCGCGTGGCGGTCCGGTGCCAGACCTCGTTCGCAGGGGCGTACCAGGCGCTGATCCGCCGCGGGTACCGGGTTCGCTGGACGGACTTGCGCATGCATCTCCACGGGCGTTCGGATCAGACGCCTATGGAAGGGGCGGTGTTGTTCAGTAATTGGGAGATCTAGGCTCGGGGCAGCGGCATGAGCGGCATGAGCGGCATGAGGGCAGGACGGCAGGACGGCATAGTGGACAGCGATGGATTCGACTCAGCCAGGAGTGCCCCGTCTCCTGTCGTCCGCCTCTACGATCGCCTTCACGAGCAAGACCACTCCCACGGCGAGCAGTGCGTGTGACCAACCACTCGGCCAGGCGACGACGAACACAAGGACGATCCAGAGGGCGAGCGCCGTGACGGCGGCGATCAACGCCGTGTTCACGCGGCAGCCCCCGCGATTGCCCCCGTGATTGCTTGACGCTCTCGCGAGCGCATCCTATTATACGCACGGGCTGCGGGCGAAGAGCTCATGTTATTGAGCCAACAAGCTCGGTAGCGCACCCGCTTACGGTGGCAAATGTCACGCCCGATGGCGGGAAGGCAGATGTTACGGTGAGGGTGCGGTTCGTTCATGATCGGGCTTCAATAAACCCTCTTCGTTCGCAACCCTTCGGCCGCCGGAGCGCTTGTCGCTCGGCGGCCGTTTTGCTCGGCGGCCGTTTGCTTGACGGCCGGGCGCAGCGAAAATACGCTCCCACCACCTTCACGCCAGAGTTTCCACCGTGAGCACGCGGAAGACACGCCGGCGGCACGATAACGCGGCTGCTTCGTCTCCATCACCCTCGGTTCCCGATCCCATGGCCCCGCTCGTGCGCCAGATGCTCGGGCTGCTGGGCGAAGACCCTGCGCGCCCGGAGCTCGCCGCCACGCCGCGCCGCGTGAGCGAAGCCTGGCGCTGGCTCACGCGCGGCTACGCCCATGACCTGCACGAGGTCGTGGGACACGCGGTGTTCCAGGCCTCCCATGACGGTATGGTGATGGTGCGGGACATCGAACTGTACTCGCTGTGCGAGCACCACCTGCTGCCCTTTTTCGGCAAGGCGCACGTGGCCTACCTGCCGAAGGGGCGCATCGTCGGCCTGTCCAAGATCCCCCGCATCGTGGACATGTATGCCCGGCGCCTGCAGGTGCAGGAGCGTCTGACGGATCAGATTGCCGACGCGTTGATGGAGGTGCTCGCGCCCGACGGCGTGGGCGTGGTGATCGAGGCCAGTCATCTGTGCATGATGATGCGGGGCGTCGAGAAACAGCACTCCATAGCCGTCACCAGTGCCGTTCGCGGCCGGTTCCGCTCCGACGCCCGGACGCGCAACGAGTTTCTCCGGCTCGTGCACGGCGCGAGGTCAGCGGACTGAGCCCGGACGTCCTGCAACGGCTGACGGACCTCCGCGCGATCACCGCGACGCCGGGCCGGGGCTGCACCAGGCTTGCCTACACATCACTGGAGGACCGGGCGCACGACCTGGTGTGGGACTGGTTCCCGCGCGGCGAGTTCGTCCGGCTCGGCGACGCGGCCGGCAACATGTTCGTGCTGCCGGCGGCGATCCAGGACGAC